>JAKDUN010000018.1 GCA_030457675.1 Brachybacterium sp.
CCCGAGCCGCTCCAGCAGCTCCTCGGAGCGGGGGAAGCCCTGCAGCCCGTAGAGCGCCAGCTCGGCCTTGCGCGGGCTGAAGCCGAGCTGGAAGGTGTCCCCCTCCCGTCCGGTGGCGTAGCGGTAGTGCACCTCGCCGTAGCCGATCATGCTGGGCCCCCACATGGTCGCGCTCGCGCCGGTGGCCGCACCGAAGATCTCCAGCAGCGCCCGCCCGTCGCGCCGGCGACGGGGCTCGAGCCCGGCCACGTACTCGGCCGGATCGGCGGTGGTGGCATGGGTCTTCAGGTCGCTCGCGCCGGTGCCCGTCGCGCCCTGGGTGACCACGGCCCGGCGCGTCTGCGAGGCGGGCGGGTCCTGCATCGTGGCGCCGTGCTCGGCGAGCGCTGCCTGTAACCGGCGCCCGGCCGCGGGCCCGACGCCGTGCAGCTGTGCGAGATCGGGCCAGGCACGGCCCGCCAGATCGCCGACGGTGTGCAGCCCGAGTGCGGCCAGGGCGCGGACGGCCGGGCGGCCCACGCCGGGGACGTCCTCGAGGAGGGTGGTCAGTGCGCTCATAGAGGGATCGTAGGCGAGCTCACCCGCGCGCGTCCTCCCCGGCGGCGCGGGCGATGGATCCGCGGGGCACGAACTGCGTGGGCAGGCCGATCCGCGCCGGAGCATCATCCTGCCCGCCCTCGTGGAGCAGGTCGATCGCGGTGGCACCCATGTCGTAGCGCGGCACCCGCACGGTGGCCAGGCCCGGCGTGACCATTCCGGAGAACGCGATGTCGTCCCAGCCCACCAGGCTGATCTGGCCGGGCACGTCGACGCCGTAGCTGCGCAGGCGCTCCATCAGCGCCAGCGCCATCAGGTCGTTGTAGACGAGCACTGCGGTGGCGTCGGTCTGCAGCAGGGCCTCGGCGCCGCTGCGTCCGCCCTCGGCCGTGGGCGGGAAGGAGCCGATCTCGATCCAGTCCAGTCCGGATGCGGCGCAGATCCGGGCGATGACCTCGCGCCGCACCTGGT
Organism: Brachybacterium sp.; assembly: GCA_030457675.1. Classification (GTDB taxonomy): domain Bacteria; phylum Actinomycetota; class Actinomycetes; order Actinomycetales; family Dermabacteraceae; genus Brachybacterium. Next base: position 1,009 of record JAKDUN010000018.1, read on the forward strand.
CGGAGCGGCTGATGACGGGACCGCCGACGTAGCCGATCCGTCGGTGCCCCATCCGTCGCAGGTGCTGCACGGCGGCGGGGATGCCGGGTTCCGGATCCGCGAACACCCCGGGCAGCTGCGGGGAGACCCGGTTGACCAGGCTGAGACGGGTCAGCGCGGCGGCCTCGAGCAGCGACTCCTCGTCCATCCGGCTCGAGCACAGCAGGATTCCGTCGACCTGCGGGGCGAGGGTGCGCACCAGCGGCAGCTCCCCCTCCGGCGACTCCCCCGCATCGGTGATCAGCAGCTGGGCCCCGAGCTCGTGGGCACGGGCCTGTGCTCCCTTCAGCACCGCAGGGAAGAAGGGGTTCTCGAGATCGGGCACGATCACGCCGTACACCCCGGCGCGACCGGTGATCAGGGCGCGGGCGACACGATTGGGCGTGTAGCCGAGCGCGGTCGCGGAGTCGCGGACGCGCGTCAGGGCGTCCGCGCCGACCATCTCGGGGCGCTGGAAGGCCCGGGACGCCGTCGCGACGGAGACCCCGGCGTGCGCGGCCACGTCCTTGAGCGTCACTGCCATCCCCTGCTCCTTCCATCCCCTCCGGCACCGAGTCTGACACCGAGTTCCAGCGCCCGAGCCCACCGTCCGTCGGTGCCCGACTGCAACTTTTGCAGGTCCGAGCGTAACCCACGCCACGCGATGCACTTCCACGCAGACAGAAAGTATGTAATCGTTTGCACTCCATGGTGCGGGTGGCCGGCGGGACCGACGACGTCCCCCACCCCGCCGGGACGGAGAACCCGATGACCCTGCGCACCGACGCCCTCACGGCGAGCATCCGCTACGAGGGCTCCGCCCGCTCCCTGCAGCTGGACGCCCCGACGGCCGCGGCGCTGACGCCCTTCGACGGCACAGCCTCCGCCGCCGGCGACGGCCACGTGCTCACCGGTCCGCTGTCCACGGCGAACGCCCTCGCGCTGCAGGCCGCCTTCCCGTCCCTGCGCCCGCAGCGGATCAGCGACCACCGCACCTCCGTGGGCACCGGCGACCGCACGGGACTGGCCACTCTCGGCCAGGCGCGCGCCTTCGCGGCCGAGGGCACGGGCGTGATGCCGGTGCTCGCCCAGCAGTCGATCCGCGAGATGGACCGCCTGGGTCGCAGCGCCCGCTCGGTCATGGACGATGCCGTCTTCGGGCTGGTCGAGGCCGGCTGGAACCGCGGCTTCGGCGCCGACTGTGACCACATCAAGACCACCGAAGGCATCGACCGCGGCCTCGACGCGGGCTTCGTGATGTTCACCCTGGACCCGGGCGACATGGTCGCCGACGTGACCGCCGGGGTCGCCCCCGCCGAGGCCGAGGCGCTCCCCTGGGACCAGCTCGAGGACTCACTGGCGGACCTCAAGGCGCGCTACGTCGGCACGACGCTGGACGTCGGCCACTCGCAGATCACGATCACCGAGCAGGACGTCCTGACCGCCGCGGTGAAGTACGGCCGCGCCGTCGTGGAGTCGATGCGTCTGTACCGTCACACGCTTGACAACGCCCAGCATGAGGTCGAGATCGAGTTCGCGGTGGACGAGACGAAATGGCTGACCACCTTCTTCGAGCACTTCTACCTCGCCACCGAGCTCACCCGCCTGGGCGCCTCGTGGTCCAGCTTCGCGCCGCGCTATGTGGACGGCTTCGAGAAGGGCGTGGAGTTCCGTGGGGACGCCGAGGAGCTGCGGAGCAACCTCGCGGCGCACCATGCGATCGCCGAGCAGTTCGGCGGCTACAAGATCTCGCTGCACACCGGCTCGGACAAGTTCTCGATCTACCCGCTGTGCGCCGAGGCCACTGCGGGTCTGGTGCACCTGAAGACCTCCGGCACCAGCTACCTGTGCGGCCTCGAGGTCGTCGCCGCACACGATGCGGAGCTGTTCTCGAGGATCTGGGACGTCTCCCGCGCCTCCTATGCACGGGCCCGCGCGAGCTATCAGGTCTCGGCCGATGAGGAGCGCACTCCCGCCTCGCTGGCGGGCGTGGACCTGCTGGAGCTGATCCGCTCGGACGATGCCCGCCAGATCCTGCACGTGGGCTACGGCGACTCGCTGAACGCGACGGATGCTGCCGGCGCCCCGCTCCATGACCGTTTCCTGTCCGTGGTCTCCGCGCACCAGGAGGGTCACAGCGAGGTGCTGGCCGCGCACATCGGCCGTCACCTGGCCCCCTTCGCGGCCGTGCCCGCGATGCGCTGAGCCGGCCTCGGGCGGCCGTGGCAGGATGGGCCGTCGCCCGAGGTGAGGAGCTGTCGATGGTGGGTCTGGGGGCTGCGTCCATCCTGTCGTGGGCGGCCTGTCTGCTGCTGCGCCGTGATGCTCGCCGGCTGCGCGCCGGGGCCCTCCTGCTGCTGGCGATCCTCTCGACCACCGCGCTCCTGGCCCGCCTCCTCCTGCGGGGGCGCCCGACAGCAGAGGTGCTCCTCCAGGTCGCGGCGGCGCTCGGCCTGAGCGGGGCGCTCGTACTCGGCGTGACCGTGGTGGTCGGCTCGCTCGCCGTCTCCCGGACCGAGAGCCGCCTCCGCGGCCGCGTGCTGTCGGGCCTGGGCGGGCTCGCCCTGCTCCTGTCCCCCTGGGTCCCGGCGGCCCTGGCCGGGGCCGGGAGCCCGCTCGGTCTCGGCGCAGCGGTGATCGCCGGGACGATCGCGATCACTATGGGGCTCACCTATCTGGTGTTCCTGGGTGCCGCGGTCCTTCACCACCTGCTCCCTCGACCCCGTGAGGGCACCGGGATCATCATCCTCGGCTCCACCCTGCGCGACGGACGCGTCCCTCCCCTGCTGCGTCGGCGTCTGGAGCGCGCCGTCGTCGAGCGCGGACGTCTCCTCGACCTCGGGATCGATCCGCTGCTGGTGCCCTCGGGAGGCAAGGGCGACGCGGAGAACCCGGCCGAGAGCGAGGCGATGGCCGACCATCTCCTCAGGGTGCTCGGCGTGCCGGCCGATCGGGTGCGGGCCGAGACCGAGGCGCGCACCACCGAGGAGAACCTGATCCTCTCCCACCGGCTTCTCGACGACGCCGGCCATCAGGGACCGTACATCGTCTCCACCAGCGGCTACCACACGTTCCGGGCCGGGCTGCTGGCGCGCGGGCTGGGATTCGACGACGCGGTGATCGGGGGCCCGACCGCGCTGTCCTACCTCCCCACCGCGACGCTGCGGGAGTTCGTCCTGACGATGTCGTACCGCAAGCGCTGGATCGCTGCGTCGCTCCCCGCGGCCGCGGGGCTCGTCATCCTGCTGCTGCGCACCGTCTGATCCGTGCCCGGGCGCGGCGGCGTGTCAGGATGGAGCGCCGCACGAGACGAGGAGCTGTGGATGCTGGGAGCACTGATCGGGGCCGCCTTCTGGTGGGGGCTGTATCTGCTGGTCTTCCACCGGGACCGGCGCCGGGTGCGCAATGGTGTGCTGCTGCTGATCGCGCTGTACTCGAGCCTGTCCGCACTCACCCTGCTGGTGGAGACGACTCTGCCGCTGGGCGACCTGCTGATGCTCGGCGTCGTGCTGCTCGAGCTGCTGGGCGCGATCGGGCTCGGGGTGTTCATGGTGTGGAACGGCCTGACCATGGTGCGCAAGGAGGGGCGGTCCCTGGGGAACCTGCTCTCGGGTCTGGCGGGCCTCGCGCTGCTGGGTGCACCGGTGGCCTCAGCGGCGCTGATGGCCACCCTCACCCCGCTCGGGCTGGGAGCGGGAGCGCTGCTGGCGCTGATCTCGCTGCACCTGGGGCTCGCGTTCCTGGTGTTCCTGTGCGCGTCGGTCCCCTACCAGCTGTTCCCGAAGAAGCTGCCCACCGAGGGGGTCATCGTCCACGGCTCCGGTCTGGTCCGGGGACGGGTGAGCCGACTGCTGCGCAACCGACTGGACCGGGCGGTCGCCGAGCGCGAGCGACTGCTCGGCCTCGGCCTCGACCCGCTGCTGGTGCCCTCGGGAGGCCAGGGCGCGGACGAGCCCCGGGCGGAGGGCGCGGCGATGGCCCAGTACCTCGTCGAGGAGGCAGGGGTCCCCGAGGACCGGGTCCGGGCCGAGACCGCGTCCCGGACCACCGAGGAGAACCTCACCCTCTCCCACCGCCTCCTCAAGGAGGCCGGGGTCGAGGGGCCGTACATCGTCACGACCAGCAGATACCACGCGTTCCGTGCCGCGCTGCTGGCGCGGTCCCTGGGCTACGCGGACGAGGCCGTGGGCGGCCCCACCACGTTCTACTACGTCCCCAGCGCCACCCTCAGGGAGTTCCTCGCGGTGCTGTCGTACCGCAGGGTGTGGCTCGCAGTCTCGTTCCTGCCGGCCCTGGGGGTCGTGGCCCTGCTGGTCCGCGCGGTGACGCTGTACGCCTGAGCGCTCAGCGGCGCTCGTCGAGGCCGCGCACGGCCCGCCAGGCCGCGGGGACCAGCACCGCGGCGAGCGCGGCCTTGACCAGGCCGCCGAGGAGGAAGGGCCAGACGCCGACGGCGAGCACCGCACCGAGGCCCATCTCGGCGCCCATCACCGCGTTCAGGATCATCGCGAGGTAGGGCACGCCCGCCAGGAAGGGCACCGCGCTGGCGGCGACGAAGCCGAGCAGGGCCAGCACCGGGCGGCGGTCCCAGGCGCGCTCGGCGAACCAGCCGGCCACGAAGGCGGCGGGCACGAAGCCGAGGAGGAAGCCGAAGCTCGGGGACAGCACGGAGGCAGGGCCGCCGGTGAACTCCGCGAACACCGGCGCGCCCGCGAGACCCACGAGGAGATAGGTCAGCAGCGCGGCGGCACCGCGGCGGGAGCCCAGGGACGCGCCGACCAGGATCACGCCGAGGGTCTGCCCGGTGATCGGCACCAGCGGCAGCGGGATCGTGACCTGGGCCAGGAGCGCGACCACCCCGGCGCCGGCGAGCACCAGGCCCGCATCCTGCACACGGGTGCGGTGGGGGGCCAGGGCATCGGCCAGGACGGGACGGCGGACCGGGACGGCGATCGCGGACATGGGGCTCCTCAGGGCGGGGGCGCGGGTAGGACGGGGTCCAGACTAAGCCCCGTCGGCCCTCACCGGAATTCACCGCCGCGCCAGCTCCCCCAGCTCGGTGCGCGTCCACCACCCGCCGTTCTCCCGCCGCTCCTCCCGGGTGGCGTACCGATACTCGAACAGCCGCACCCGGATCCCGGTCGGCGCGTCACCGGCGAAGGGGTCGGTGCGCAGCAGCCGCCGCACCCCCGGATCGCCCTGGTGCAGCTTCTCCAGCAGTTCCACGAACCACCTCTCGGCTCCCGGACGCAGGGCCAGGAACCACATCTGCCAGTCGAGCCGCAGATGGTAGGGGGCGAACTGCCGTGGGCGCCGTCGCACGTCCCCGGGTTTGCCGCGGAACTCGTAGGGCAGCCACTCCGCCTCTGCGGCGGTGTCGGGGTCAGGGGCGCGGGTCCCCTCGATGATCACCTCACACCTCCGCTCGGTCATCGAGCCGAAGGCGCCGTAGGCGTTGACCAGATGGAAGCGGTTGAAGCTCGCGTTCATCAGCTGGTGGGAGGAGAACAGGTTCCGCAGCGGCGCCCAGGACAGGACCGCGAGGCCCAGGAACACCGCCAGGATCAGCAGCTGCCACCACAGGGGCGAGGCATCCGCCGCCACCGGCTCGCCGATCACCGGCCACCGCTGCCAGCCCCATCCGGGCCATGGCCCGCCCACGAGCCATCGCAGGAAGGAGTCGCTGATCGCGGAGAACGCCACCAGGATGGTCAGCCAGTTCAGCCACGCATAGTTGCCGGTGACCACGAGGAACAGCTGCGTGAGGATCACCGCCGCCGCGGCGATCGAGGCGATGGGTTGGGGCAGCAGGACCAGCCAGATCACGCCCAGCTGCACGGCGTGGCTGCCCAGCACCTCGAGCCGGTGCCACCAGCGCGGCAGGAGGTGCGCGCGGCGGCTGAGCGGACCGGGCATCGGCTGGGTCTGGTGGTGATGGTCCATCGCGCTGAGGTCGCGCCAGGAGGCGTCGCCGCGCACTTTGATCATCCCGGCGCCGAACTCGAGGCGCAGCAGCATCCAGCGCAGGAACAGCAGGATCAGCAGCGGGGGCGCGACCGCCTGGGAGCCGAGGAAGCCGACGAGGAACCCGCACTCCAGCAGCATCGATTCCCAGCCGAAGCCGAAGAAGATCTGGCCGACGGAGTGGATCGAGAGGTACAGGGCCCACATCGCCCCGAACACCGCGATCATGGTCCAGGCCGGTCCTTGCTGCGGCAGTCCCAGCACCGTCAGGGTGCCCAGCAGCATGCCCGTCAGGCACATCGCCCGCAGCAGGCGGTCGCTGTACGGGGTGCGGCGCCAGCGGAACAGCGTGGGCCCGGCTCGGTCGCCGGCGCGCTCGAGGAAGTCGGCCACCGGCAGCAGTCCGCGCTCGCCCAGCAGCACCGGGAACTGGTGGAAGGTGGAGCCGAAGGCGAGGACGAACACCGCGGCGACCCCGCGCTGGATCACCTCGCGGGCGATCGTGTAGTCGCGCCCGTCCAGCAGCCCCAGCCAGCTGCTCCAGTCCACGGCGCTCACCTCCGACGGCTCGGTCCCTGCCTCCGATCATCCGTCGGCAGCGCCCGTCTGTCACGCCCCGGGGCGCGACCTCAGGCCAGGGTGAGCAGGTGCGGGGCCAGGCCCGTCCAGGCCCACCAGGTGCCGGCCGCGAGCACCACGGCGAAGCTCAGCGTCCATACCCATCCCGGCAACGGCGACAAGGTGGCCAGCTGGGCGGGATCATCGGCGCGGCCGCCGCTGCGGATGACGGCGCCGAGGTGCCGCCAGGCGCCCAGCAGCAGGAACACGCCGCCTGCGAGGGTGAGCACGGCGGTGAGCACCGGGCTCCCCCACCACCACAGCGCCCCCACCGCCACGGCGGTGCCGAGCACGGCCGCCAGGGTGTGCAGGGAGCGGGTGAAGGCCAGGGAGATGATGAGCACCACCAGCGCGGCGAACAGGGCGGTGGGCGCCCAGCCGTGCAGGGCGATCTGGACCAGCACCGCGCCGATCAGGGCGGGTGCGGGATACCCGGCCCAGGTGGAGGCCACTCGGCCGATCCCGCGGCGGGGGCCGACGGTGACGGCGTGCCCGGACATGTCCGCACTGACCACGAAACCGGTGAAGCGGCGGCCCATCAGGATCCCGATGCCCGCATGGCCGAGCTCGTGGACGATCGTCACGGCGAGCCGGGCGAGGCGCCAGGTGGGCGGCAGCACCACCACCGCGAGCGCCACGAGCAGCGCGGCCGGCACCCACCAGCCGGCGGCGGGGGCGGCGTCGGGCAGCAGTCGCTGCACGATCTGGTGGCCGAGGGCGGGCAGGTCCATCCGGCCATGGTGACAGGTACGGCCCCCAGCCGGCTGGGAGCGCACCTGCCGTCGCCGGACGCGACGACGCCCGCCTCCTCCGGCTGATGCCGGAGGCGACGGGCGCCTGGATCAAGCGGCCGCTCCTGGGAGCGACCGGAATGCTCAGATTCCGCGGATGTTCACTGCCTGCATGCCCTTGGGGCCCTGCTCGGTCTCGAACTCCACGCGCTGGTTCTCCTCGAGGTCGCGACGGCCGGTGCCGGCGATGGCGCTGAAGTGTGCGAACACATCGGCGGAGCCGTCCTCGGGGGCGATGAAGCCGTAGCCCTTGTCGGAGTTGAACCAGGTGACGATGCCAGTAGCCATGGCGATATTCCTTCGTAGTCGTGAACCACATTCGTGGCCCGGGTATCCGTGACGACGGCGCCGCCGCGGATGGGTTGCGGCCGCAGGGGCCGCCTGAACCGCGGTCGACGACAGGACGTCGCCGATGCGGCAGCTGTGGGGCCCGGAGGCCGTGGGGATCCCTCCGGCGAGCGCGGCGACGGGTGCGTCGAGAGCGGCTCGGAGCCGGTGAGGGGTGGATCGCTCAGCGGTGACCGCGAGCGGAGGGTCATACGTGGGCAGTGCGGAGGAGGTGATGAATTCCCTGTTTCTTCGGAGTGCTGCGCGACCGTCGTCGGTCGCCCCCGAAGGAGGCATCCTGCGCCGTGCACCGAAAGACTACGCCATGATGACGGGTGCTCCCGCCACGGTGTGACCCACCGGACGATTCCGGGGCCAGCGCGGCCGGGGCCGACCCCAGGGCCCCGGGGGTCAGACCCCCGGATCGCTCGCCCCACCCTCCTCGGGCTCCCAGCGCAGCAGATCCCCGACCTGGCAGTCGAGCACCTCGCACAGCGCCTCGAGGGTCGAGAAGCGCACCGCCTTCGCGCGACCGTTCTTGAGCACCGCGAGATTCGCCGGGGTGATGCCCACCCGTTCGGCGAGCACGCCGACGGCCATCTTGCGGCGGGCGCGCATGACGTCGATGTCCACCACGATCGGCACTCAGATCACCTCGTCGAGCTCGGACTGCAGGCCCTCGGCGCGCACCAGGGTCTCCGTGGCCTGCACCAGCAGCTGGCGCTGCACGTAGATCACCAGCGCGACCCCCGCGACCACGAGCGCGGCGCCACAGACCATCCCGATCAGCCCGGGAGCGAGCTCGTCACCGGGGGTCACGCGGTTGACGACGGCGCCGAGCACGGCGACACCGAAGACCACCACCGCCTCCCCTGCGACCGCCGCGATGATCCGATCGACGTGATGGAACGCCCGAGCGGAGAACACACGTCCGTGCCGCACCAGGCTGAGCAGCCGCAGGATGCTGACCCCGACCACCTGGAGCCCGAGCGCCCCGAGCATGATCAGGGCGACGACGGCCACGACCACTCCGAGCGGCGCCCCGGAATCATTCATCTCCCAGCCCACCAACGGCGCGAACCCGAGCTGGAGGATCAAGGAGCCGAGCAGACAGATCCAGATGATGATGCGCAGGATCAGGACGGGAGCAGCACCCATGACACCCCTTCTCTCTCGATGAACGGGGGCAATCTATCGCTTTTCGATCGTTTGCGCCAGGTGTGCGACGCCCCGGAGCGCAGGGGACGCGGTGGATGGGACGCGGTGGAACGGTGCTGCGCGACACGGCAGGATGAGGGCGCACCCTGTCACCGCACTCCGAGGAGCCCCCATGACCGTCATCGTCACCGCCGTCTTCTACCCCAAGCCCGGCAAGAAGCAGGAGCTCGCCGAAGCCATGCGCCGCGGCATCGAAGCCGTCCACACCGAGGACGGCTGCGAGCTCTACGCGATCCACGACGCCGAGGACGGCACCATCACGATGATCGAGAAGTGGTCCAGCGTCGAGGCGCTGGACACCCACGGCGACAGCGAGCAGGTCAAGACCCTCCGCGCCGACGTCGCCGACCTCGTCGAGAAGCCCGGCCTGGTCACCCGCATGACCCCGCTCCCCCGCGGCACGGAGGCCCAGGGCCAGCTCTGAGCCGCAGCCCGACCGCAGCCTCGTTCCGCTGACAGCAGAGGGTCCGGCGGCACCGTCGGCCGCGGCGTACCGTCGTGCCATGACACCGCTGGAGCCCCTGCTGCGCGAGCTGCTCGGCCAGACCCTGCGCCGCCGCCGTCGGGCGCTCGGGCGCACCCTGGCCGATGTCGCCGCGCAGGCCGGGGTGAGCATGCAGCATCTCTCGGACGTCGAGCGCGGCCGCAAGGACGCCTCGAGCGAGATGCTCGCCGCGATCAGCGGAGCACTCGGCATGAGCGTGGCCCAGCTGATGGCGGTGGCCGCTCAAGGGGTTCCCCGGCCCGCCCTCCTCGACCTCACCGGTGCCACCCGCACGACGGAGGAGCCGCTCGCCGCTCCGCCGCGCGGAGGCGTCATGCTGTCGGCCGCCTGAACAGGATCTCGTCGGCGAGCCCGTACTCCACGGCCGCCGTCGGATCCAGCACCCGCTCGCGCTCGAGGTCCCGCCGCACCTGCGCCGGCTCCCTGCCGGTGGCCTCGGCAAGCAGCTGCTCGAGCAGCCCGCGGACTCGCTCCAGCTCCTCGGTCGCAAGGATCAGGTCGGGGACCGCGCCGCGCCCGCTGGCCTCCAGCGGCCGCAGCACCACGCGCGAGTGCGGCAGCACGGAGCGCAGCCCCGGGGTCCCCGCGCCCAACAGCAGCACCGGGGCCGCGACCACCTGTCCCACGCAGGTCACGGCGACGGGGCAGTGCACATAGGCCAGCGCGTCATGGATCGCGAGCACGGACTGCACATCGCCGCCCTCGGAGTTGAGGTAGATCTGGATCGGCACGTCCCGCGACTCGTTCTCCAGGTGCAGCACCTGGGCGATGACGGTGTTGGCCACGCCGTCGTCCACCGCCGTGCCGAGGTAGATGATGCGGTCGCTGAGCAGGCGGGAGAAGATGTCCGCGGTCCGTTCGCCGCCGCCCGTGGTGCGCTCGATGACGCTGGGGATCGTGTAGGTGCTCATCGTCCGAGCCCCGTCCGCTCACCGGAGTGCCACAGCGGCAGGATCTGGTCCAGGTCCGTGACCACCCGGTCGCAGAAGCCGTAGTCCACTGCGTCCTGCGCCGACCAGAAGCGATCCCGCTCGGAATCGCGGGCGATGGTCTCACGGGGCTGCCCGGTGCGCTCGGCGGTGAGGTCGATGAGCAGGTCGCGGTTCGCACGCAGGTCCGCGGCCTGGATCTCGATGTCGGTCGCGGAGCCGCCGAATCCTGCGGACCCCTGATGCATCAGCACCCGCCCGTGCGGGAGGATGCTGCGCTTGCCCGGGGCGCCGTGGGTGAGCAGGTACTGGCCGGCGCTGTAGGCCATGCCCAGCGCCACGGTGCGCACATCGCACGGGACCAGGTCCATGAGGTCGCCGATCGCGAGCATGGCCGGCACCAGACCGCCGGGCGAGCTGATCAGCAGGGTGATGTCGCTGCGCGGATCCTCGGCGGCCAGGAGCAGCAGCCCGGCGCTGAGCTGGGCGCCGTTCTCCTGATCCAGCTCCCGGTCCAGCAGCAGGACGCGCTGGTGGAGCAGGCCGAGGCCGGTGCGGCCGACGAGGGTGGGGGGCGAAGCAGATGTGGTGGTCATGTCCCGAGTCTCTGCGCGGCTCCCCACCGTGCCCAGGGTTCTCCGCGCTGCGCTGATCAGCGCAGGGCTGACACACGGGGCCCATGGGAGACTGACCGGTCCGCCCCCGCCGATGACCGGAGACCGATGCCCGAGCTGACAGAGACCGCTCCGCGCCGTGACAGCACGCCGTGGGGCTCGATCCTGCGCAACGTCCTGCTGGTGCTGGTCCTGCTGACGATGGTCTGGCTGGCCCTGAACGTGCGCCTGCCCTCCCTGGATGAGCTGCAGGCCCGCATCGCGGAGCTGGGGCTGTGGGGCCCGTTCGCCTTCATCGCGCTGTACGCGGCCGTGGCTGTGACCCCGATCCCGGTGACGATCATGGCGGTGGCCGCCGGCATGATCTTCGGGCTCCCCGTGGGCACCGTGCTGTCGATGATCGGCGTCGTGATCGGCTGCTTCGGCGGGTACGGGATCGCCCGCGGCCTGGGCCGCGAGACCGTGATGCGACTGCTCGGCTCCCATGCGGGGGTGATCGAGGAGCGGCTCGAGGACGGCGGCTTCTACGCCGTCTGCACCCTGCGCCTGATGCCCGGCATCCCGTACTGGCCGGTGAACTACGGCAGCGGCGCGCTGGGCGTCACCAGCCGCGACTACCTGGTCGCGACCGCGCTCTCGGCCCTGCCGGGCCAGGTCTCCCTGATCGCGGTCGGCGCCCTCATCGCCGATCCGTCCCTGGTCAGCGGCCTCGCCGTGGCGATCTCCTGGCTCCTCGTGATCGTCCTGACGCTCCTGGCCTACCGGCGCTGGCGGGCCACCCGCACCCCGCAGGGCGCTCCCGCGGAGTGAGGGGATGACCCCCTCGCCGCACCCGTGGCGGCGGGAGCATCCGCAGGTGCTGTGCGACCGACGTCACCGCAGCTAGACTGCCGCCACGCCGACGGAGCACTCCTGGGAGGTTGCCGGGGATCGCCCCGCCAGGTGGCATCGCGTCGCCCGACGCGTGCCGTCCCCGCCGGGGCTCGCAGCGCCCCGGCCGTCCCCGAGGATGTGTCATGAGCACAACGACCGAGGCACCCAGCGGGTTCAGTCCGCGCGTGGCCCTGCAGAAGGTCGGCACCTCCCTGTCGAACATGGTGATGCCGAACATCCCCGCGCTGATCGCGTGGGGTCTGCTGACCGCCTTCTTCATCCCCGACGGCTGGACGCCGAACGCACCGCTGGAGAGCGTCGTCGGCCCGATGATCCACTACCTGCTGCCGCTGCTGATCGCGAACACCGGTGGCCGCATGATCTACGAGGCGCGCGGCGCCGTGGTCGGCGTGATCGCCACCATGGGCGTCATCGCGGGCTCCGACTGGCTGATCGCCCAGGAGAATGCGGCGGAGCTCGAGCAGTGGCTGGCCGCGGGCAACGCCGAGGCGGACTTCGCCTCCCTCGGCCAGGTCCACATGTTCATCGGCGCGATGATCATGGCGCCGCTGGCGGCCTGGGTGATGAAGAAGCTCGACCGGATCTGGCAGGATCACATCCCCGCCGGCTTCGAGATGCTGGTGAACATGTTCTCGGCCGGCATCTTCGGCTTCATCGCCCTGGCGGCCGGGTTCTTCGGCCTCGCCCCGCTGGTGAACGGCCTGATGACGTTGCTCTCCAATGGCGTCGCCGCCCTGGTCAATGCGGGGCTGCTGCCGCTGGTGTCGCTGCTCATCGAGCCGGCGAAGGTCTTCTTCCTCAACAACGCCATCAACCACGGCGTGCTCACCCCGCTGGGCATCGCGCAGGCCGATGTCGATGGCAAGTCCATCCTGTTCCTGCTCGAGGCCAACCCCGGCCCCGGCGTCGGCATCCTGCTCGCCTACACGATCTTCGGCAGCGGCGCCGCACGCGCCTCGGCCCCCGGCGCCGCGATCATCCAGTTCTTCGGCGGCATCCACGAGATCTACTTCCCCTACGTGCTGATGAAGCCGATCCTCATCCTCGCCGCGATCGGCGGCGGCATGACGGGCGTCGCGGTGAACGCCCTGTTCAGCACTGGCCTGAAGGCCCCCGCCTCTCCCGGCTCGATCCTCGCGATCTTCGGCGTGGCCGCCCGTGACTCCTACCTGGGCATCGCGCTCGCGGTCCTGGCCGCGGCCGCGGTGAGCTTCACCCTCTCCGCCCTGTTCCTGAAGATCGGCAAGCAGGACGACGGCGACATCGCCGCCGCCACCGCCAAGATGGAGCAGATGAAGGGCAAGAAATCCTCGGTCGCCGGTGCCCTGACCGGTGCGGGCGCCGCCGGGGCCGGCGCAGCGGCCGACGCCGCCGGCCACAGCGGCCCGATCCAGAAGATCGTCTTCGCCTGCGATGCCGGCATGGGCTCCTCCGCCATGGGCGCGACGGTGCTGCGCAAGAAGGTCCGCGCGGCGGGCTTCGACGACATCGAGGTCACCAACAAGGCGATCTCGAGCCTGAACGACGAATGGGACGTGGTGGTGACCCAGAAGGAGCTCACCGACCGCGCCCAGCAGCGCACCGGCTCCGCCGTGCACGTCAGCGTGGACCAGTTCATGAACTCCCCCCGCTACGACGAGGTCGTGGAACTCGTGCAGCAGCGGAATGCCGAAGGCGCAGACGCCGATCCCGACGCTGCCGCCGCAACCGCGACCGCAGGCGCGGCCACCGCCGGGGCGCACGGTCGTCGCCGCGCCGCGGACGCCGCACCGTCGGACGCCGTACCGGCAGCCGGCACGACGATCCTCGCGCCCGACTCGATCATCCTGTCCGGCACCGCGAGCGACTCCGCCTCCGGCATCGACGAGGCCGGCGCCCTGCTGGTCGCCGCCGGCGCCGTGGACGAGGGGTACGTGACCGCGATGCACGATCGCGAGGCCACGGTCTCGACGTTCATGGGCAACGGCCTGGCGATCCCGCACGGGACCAACGAGGCCAAGTCCAGCATCCAGCGCTCGGCGATGTCCTTCGTGCGCTATCCCGACGGGATCGACTGGAACGGCAACCCGACCACCTTCGTGATCGGGATCGCCGGAGTCGGCGATGAGCACCTCGAGCTGCTGCAGAAGGTCGCCATGACATTCTCGGACCCCGCACAGGTCCAGCGGCTCGAGAACGCGACCACCACCGAGGAGATCCTCGAGATCCTCGGCGATACGAAGGAGTGAGCCAGCGATGAAGGCAGTACATCTCGGCGCCGGGAACATCGGCCGCGGGTTCGTGGGCCTGCTGCTGCACGAGGCGGGCTGCGAGGTGGTGTTCTCCGACGTCGCCGAGGCTCTCGTCCAGCAGCTCCAGGAGGCGGACTCCTTCACGGTCACCACCATCGGCCAGCACCCCACCACCACGGTGGTGGACGGGTTCCGGGCGCTCAACTCCGCCCAGGATCCGGAGACCCTCACCGAGGAGATCGCCTCGGCGGACATCGTCACCACCGCCGTCGGCGCGCGCATCCTGCGCTTCGTCGCCCCGAACATCGCCGCCGGGATCGCGGCCCGCCCCGCCGGGGCTCCCCCGCTGGCCGTCATGGCCTGCGAGAACGCGATCAACGCGACGGACCTGCTGGAGCAGGAGATCCGCGCGAACTACCAGGGCGACGACCTCGAGGAACGGGCCCTGTTCGCCAACACCGCAGTGGACCGGATCGTGCCGGTCCAGGCCGAGGGCGCGGGCCTGGACGTCACCGTGGAGGACTTCTTCGAGTGGGCCGTGGAGCGGGGCCCCTTCGGCGGCACCGAGCCCGACATCCCGGGGATCACCTGGGTCGACGATCTCGAGCCGTACATCGAGCGGAAGCTGTTCACGGTCAACACCGGCCATGCCACGACCGCCTGGCACGGCTGGGCGGCGGACCACGCCACCATCGCCGAGGCGATCCGCGACCCCGCGATCAAGGCCCAGGTCGAGACCGTGCTCGCGGAGACCTCCGCCCTGCTGATCGCCCAGCACGGCTTCTCCGAGGAGGACATGGCCGCCTATCGCCACAAGGTGCTGGGTCGCTTCGCGAACACCGCCCTGCCGGACCCGGTTCAGCGGGTGGGCCGCGGACCGCTGCGCAAGCTCTCCCGTGAGGACCGTATCGTCGGCCCCGCCGCCGCGCTCGCCGAGCGGGGCATGGGGCACGAAGGGCTGCTGTCCGCCTTCGCTGCGGCGCTGGCCTTCACCCCCGAGGGGGACGAGGAGGTGGACCGTCTGCAGGAGCTGCTGCGCACCGCCGACGCCGATGCCGCCACCCTCGAGATCACCGGCCTCACCCCTGACCATCCGCTGCATCCCGAGGTGCGTGCGCTCATCGCCGCGCGCCTCGCGGACGCCTGAACCCACCGCCCCACCACCGAAGACGATACATTTCCCCTCACAGCACGTGAGCCCACGAAAGGTACACACCATGGCAGAGCGCACCGTCAAGATCGCCAGCTCCTCCGGGCTCCACGCCCGCCCCGCCGGCATCTTCGCCCAGGCCGCGGCGGAGCAGTCCGCGACCGTCACCATCGAGAAGGCCGGCGGCAACGCCGTGCAGGCCTCGAGCATGCTGATGCTGATGACCCTCGGCGCCGGCAAGGGCGACGAGGTCACCCTGCGCGCCGAGGGCGAGGGCGCTGACGAGTCCGTCGCCGCACTGGCCGCGCTCCTGGAGAAGGATCTCGACGCCGAGGAGTGAGCGGCACGGAGCATGCAGGAACCCCCGGACCCTCCGCTCAGCGGGGAGGACCGGGGGTTCCTCGGTTCACAGCCCCAGTTCGCCGAGGATCGGCAGCCCGGCGCGGACCGCGCTGATCGCGTCGTCCGCAGTGCGGGCGGCGAGGGCCTTTGCCGCGAGCTCCCGGGCCTGCTCGAGGGTCACGGTGGAGAGCACCTTCGCGACCGCCGGCAGGGAGCGGGGGGTCATCGACAGGCTGTTCACGCCCAGGCCCACCAGCACCACGGCGAGACCCGGCGCGCCCGCGGCCTCGCCGCACACGCCCACGGGCTTGTTCGCGCTCTCCCCGAAGGCCTCCGGGTCGCCGCCCGCGGTGCGGGCCCCGTCGCAGGTGGCCTTGACCAGTGCGAGCACGGAGGGCTGCCACGGGGTGTTCAGGTGGGCGAGGGAGCCGAGCTGACGATCGGCGGCCATCGTGTACTGGGTGAGATCGTTCGTGCCGATGGAGGCGAAGTCGCAGGCCGCGAGGTGATGGTTCGCGGTGAGCGCCGCTGCGGGGGTCTCGACCATGATCCCGGCCGGGGCGAGGTCACGCTCGCGGCACAGGGCGATGAAGTCCTCGGTCTCCTCGACGGTCGCGATCATCGGCGCCATCACCCAGGGCTTCGCGTCGGTCTGCTTCGCGGCGGCGGCGATCGCGTCGAGCTGGTTGGTCAGCACCGAGCGCTTCTCCCAGGAGGTGCGATAGGCGCGCACACCGAGGGCCGGGTTCGGCTCCTCAGCATCGGTGAGGAAGGGCAGCGGCTTGTCCGCGCCGGCGTCGATCGTGCGCACCACGACCTTCTTGCCGGGCAGGTGCGCGAAGGTCTCGGTGTAGGCCGTCGTCTGCTCCTCGACGCTCGGCTCGTCCTCGCGGTCCAGGAACAGGAACTCGGTGCGGAACAGGCCCACCCCGTCGGCGTTGGCGACCGCCGCCTTCTCGGCATCGGCGGCGTTGCCGATGTTGGCCAGCAGCTGCACGCGGGTGCCGTCCTTCAGGGCCCCGCCGCCGCCGTCATAGGTCAGCGGGTTCTTCTGCAGCTCGGCCCAGGCGGCGGAGAGGCGGTGGTGCTCCTCGGTGACCTCGTCGGTGACGGTGCCGAAGCCGGCGTCGACGAACACCTCGGTGCCGTCGGCGAACTCGTGGATGTCCTTCGCGGCGACGATCGCGGGCAGGCCCAGCTGCCGGGCAAGGATCGCGGTGTGGGACTGGGGGCCGCCGTCGGAGGTGACCAGGGCGAGCACCCGGCTCGGGTCGAGGGTCGCGGTGTCGGCGGGGGCGAGGTCGATCGCGGTGAGCACGAAGGGCTCCTCGACCTCGGGGATCCCGGGGGCCTGCTCGCCGCGCAGCTCGGCGACGATGCGGGCGCGGACATCGCGCACGTCGGTGGCACGCTCGGCCATGTACCCGCCGAGACCCTCGAGCATGCTGGCGACCTGGTCACCGG
This sequence comes from Brachybacterium sp., assembly GCA_030457675.1. GTDB lineage: Bacteria > Actinomycetota > Actinomycetes > Actinomycetales > Dermabacteraceae > Brachybacterium. The sequence continues at coordinate 18,074 of JAKDUN010000018.1, forward strand.
CCTCCCAGACGGCGCGCGCCGCAGACTTGCCGCCGGAGGTGACGAAGCCCTGCGCGGTCTGGGTGAGGGAGGGATCCGCGGCCATCTGCGCGGTGGCCTCGAGGATCTGCTTCCCGTCCCCGGCGGCGCGCTCGGCCAGTCGGGTCAGCGAGGCCTGCACGGCGGCGGCGGCCTCGGGGATCCGCGCGGCCTCGGCGGCGGCGTCGGCCCCCTCGGAGAGCTTCTCCCCCGCAGGCGGCTCGGCGACCGGCGGGGCCATCGAACGGATCGTGCCGATCACTCGGCCGGGGCTCACTGCCACACCTGTGTACTGGGCCATCGTTGCCATCTCCTTCGCCGGGACCGGACGCACGTCGTGGCGCACATCGTACGTGGTCCCCGCACCTGAGCGCGGGCCCGGAAGCCCGGAGCGGACCGGCGGAGGGTGCGGGATTCGAACCCGCGGTACAGGGTCACTGCACAATGGTTTTCAAGACCATCTCATTCGGCCGCTCTGACAACCCTCCTGATGCCCGAAGGCACCCCCGGGAGTGTACCGGGCTCAACTCACCTGGGTGCGCCGCACCAGCACCAGCCAGGCGCTGGTCGAGAGCAGGCCGATCAGGGCGATCACGCCCATCCACGGTCCCCAGCCCATCGTGAGCAGCTCGAGCAGGGCCCGGCCGAAACCGTCGAGGAAGACCACTCCCGCGAGGATGCCCAGGGCGGTCAGCGCCAGGACCGCACCGGAGAGCCAGAGGAACACCTGCCCGAAGCGCTGGAAGGCCGAGGTGATGGCCGCGCCGAGGAAGAGCACCGTCAGGATCAGCAGGAAGGTCTGCACGAGGGTCTGCCACCAGGGGCCGGTGCCGGTGTAGAACACGTCGAAGAAGCGCACGTGCAGGCCGAAGCCGTCGGTGGCCTTCTCGATGGCCTTGCCGATCGTGATCAGCACGGAGTAGATGACGGCATTGCCCAGGAACACCGCGGACAGGCCGGTGGCGAACTCCCGACGGGTCAGCCCCAGGCCGAGCGCGAGCGGGAAGTACTGGCCCATGGACGTGAAGCCGTAGCCGATCAGCGGCCCCAGCAGGGCGAAGATCGCCCCGTTCCACTCCATGCCCATGTACATCCCGGCCTGGGCCTCGGCGCCCTGTGACCTCATGATCAGGCCCACTCCCAGAATGACCAGGAGGGCAAGGGTGACGGCGAACAGCGGCCAGCCGAAGGCCTGCATGCGGTTGACCAGGTGCATGTCGATGACATTGCGTGAGCGCATCGCGGAACTCCTCTCAGGTCACCGGCGCGGCGGCCGCGGCGGTGGTGCGATGGACGATGTAGTTCTGCAGGGA
>JAKDUN010000323.1 GCA_030457675.1 Brachybacterium sp.
GCTCACGGTGCTGGCGGGCCCGCTGATGACCTACGCGGACGAGGCGGCGAGCACGGTGCTCGAGCGCGTCCCCTACGTCAGCGCCGTGCTCGGTGACGAGGCCGCCGGCGATCTGGAGTACCGGATCGACGATTCCGGCACCCGGCTCGACGGCGAAGGTCAGGAGGTCGAGGAATGATCGCCCGACGACTCACGGACCTGCGCCGCTCCTGGCTGTGGATGCTCCTCTCGGTGGCGCTGTGGTGCCTGCTGTGGGGCGGCATCGACCTCAAGAACCTGCTCGGCGGGCTCGCGGTCGCCGTCATCGTGTTCGTCCTGTTCCCGATGCCGCCCACCGGCCACGAGCTCACCCTGCGGCCGCTGCGCTTCGCCCAGTTCACGCTGCGCTTCCTCGCCGACTGCGTGGTCTCCGCCATCCAGGTCGGATACTTCGCACTGCGCCCCGGCCCACAGCCGCCGAGCTCCGTGATCGCCGTGACCATGGCCTCCCGCTCGGACTTCTTCCTCACCTTCACCGGGGTGCTGTGCACCCTGGTCCCCGGATCCGTGGTGGTGGAGGCCCAGCGCGCCACCGGCACGCTGTTCCTGCACACCTTCAACGCCGGCACCCCCGAAGCCGTCGAGAAGGCCCGTGCGAGCGTGCTGGCACAGGAGGAGCGGCTGTTGCGGGCGGTCGGCCGGCGCGAGGTCCTCGAGGAGGCGGGTCTGCGATGAGCCCCTTCGAGATCGTGCTGGTGGTCTTCGGCCTCGTCCTCGCCGGGGCCGCGCTGGCCGTCGTCTACCGGATGATCGTCGGCCCCACCATCCTGGACCGGGCGCTGGCGAGCGACTCGCTGGTCACCCTGGTGGTGATGGGCATGGCGCTGTACGCCGCGCAGTCCCGGGCGATGTGGGCAGGACCGGCGATGCTGGGGCTGACGGGGCTGGCCTTCATCGGCACCGTCACCTTCGCGCGCTTCGTCGCCCGCGAGGAGCCCGGCCAGGGGATCCGCCGCCGCGGCGTCGAACCGGCCGCCGACACCGCCCCGCACGAAGCGATCCACGCCGATCCGACCACCGGCTCCACCCCGGACGCCGGGCCCGACAACGTGTTCGAGCCGGCGCTGGAGGAGGCCCCCTGGGGCGCAGACGATCCCGTCGAGGACCCCGACCACCCCGGCGAGCCCGACCACCCCGGCGACCCCGACCGCCCCGGCGAGCCCGACTCCGGTGGTTTCGGGGACGAGGGACGTCCCCGGTGGCCCGAGGAACCGACGGAGGGGGAACGATGACCGTCGTCGAGATCATCGCCGCCGTGCTGATCGGCGGAGGGCTGCTGCTGGGAGTGGTCTCCGCCATCGGCCTGAACCGTTTCGACGGCGTGCTGATGCGCATCCACGCCGCCTCCAAACCGCAGGTACTGGGCCTGATCCTGGTCTTCACCGGGGCTTCGCTGGCGGCGAGGTCCTGGTCCCTGGCGGCCTTCTTGCTGGTGGTCCTGCTCGCGCAGATGCTCACGGTGCCGGTCGCCAGCGTGATGGTGGGGCGCGCCGCCTTCCGCCGCGGCTTCGTGCGCGGCGGCGACTACGCCGTCGACGAGCTCAGCCCGCGCCTGGCGGGCACCGGGGACGAGGACGATGACGAGGACGGATTCGTCGACGAGGCCGGCGACGACCACGAGGGCATGGCCGACGGCGACCAGGACCGCTTCCCGGAGAACGTGGTCACCGTGCGGATGGAGCCGCTGACCGACCCGAACTGGGAGGAGCCCGAAGGGGGCGCGGCCGAGATCGAGGACGAGGACGTCATCGACATCGACCTGGAGGACGAGACCGAGCTCGAGGCCGAGAAGGTCGCCGAGCGCGACCCCCGGCACTGACCCGTCCCGTTCCGCCGGTGCTCAGAACAGCCCGATGGCCTCCCCGCCCTCGGTGACGCCCATGCGCAGAGCGGCCGGCTCCTTCGGCAGCCCGGGCATCGTCATGATCGCCCCGGTCAGTGCGACCACGAAGCCCGCCCCGATCTTCGGCACCAGGTCCCGCACATGCAGCAGATGCCCGGTGGGGGCGCCGAGCGCCGTCGGATCATCGGAGAAGGAGTACTGGGTCTTCGCCACGCAGACGGGCAGGGTGTCCCAGCCGTTGCGCTGCAGCATCCGCAGCTGGGCCGGGGCGCGGTCCTCGAAGATGACGTCGTCGGCCCCGTAGATCTCGCGGGCCAGGGTCCGCAGCGTCTCCTCGATGCCGGCGGCCGGGTCGTAGAGGTGGTGGAAGTCGGGCTCGTCGTGCTCGATCGCGGCGAGGACCTGCTCGGCGACCGCCAGTCCACCCTCGCCGCCCGTCGCCCACACCTCCGAGAGCGCCGCCCGGAACCCCTGCTCCCGCGCCCAGTCCAGCACGGCCTCGAGCTCCGCCTCGGTGTCGGTGGGGAAGCGGTTCAGGGCGATCACCGGCTCGATCCCGAACTTGCGCATGTTCTCCACGTGGCGGGCGAGGTTCACGGTGCCGGCCACAGCAGCAGTGATGTCCTCGGCGGCCAGGTCGTCCTTGGCGACGCCGCCGTGCATCTTCAGGGCGCGCACGGTGGCGACCACCACCCCGGCGTCGGGGGAGAGGCCGCCCAGGCGCGCCTTGATGTCCAGGAACTTCTCCGCCCCGAGGTCGGAGCCGAAGCCGGCCTCGGTGACGGTGATGTCCGCCAGGGACAGCGCCAGCTGGGTCGCGGACAGCGAGTTGCAGCCGTGGGCGATGTTCGCGAAGGGACCGCCGTGCACGAGCGCCGGGGTCCCGCCGAGGGTCTGGACCAGGTTCGGCAGCAGCGCGTCCTTGAGCAGCATGGTCACGGCGCCGCCCACCCCGAGATCGGCGACGCTCACGGGCGTACGGTCATAGGTGAAGCCCACGATGATCCGGTCGATCCGGGCTGCGAGGTCCTGCAGATCGGAGGCCAGGCACAGCACCGCCATGATCTCGGAGGCGACGACGATGTCGAAGCCGTCCTCACGGGGCACGCCCTGGGTGGGGCCGCCCAGGCCGATGGTGATACTGCGCAGCGCCCGGTCGTTGACGTCCACGACCCGGTTCCACTGGATCCGCCGCGGGTCGATGCCCAGTGCATTGCCCTGGTGGAGGTGGTTGTCGACCAGGGCGGCCAGGGTGTTGTTCGCGATCTGGATGGCGTGGAAGTCACCGGTGAAATGGAGGTTGATGTCCTCCATCGGCACCACCTGGGCATGGCCGCCGCCGGTCGCACCGCCCTTGATGCCCATGATCGGGCCCAGTGCGGGCTCGCGCAGCGCGACCATCGTGCGGTGGCCCTGCAGGGTGAACGCATCGGCGAGGCCGACGGTGGTGGTCGACTTGCCCTCGCCGGCAGGGGTCGGTGACATCGCCGAGACCAGCACGAGCCGGCCCGTCCGCCCCGTCGGCGTCATCTTCCGCACATCGATCTTGGCCTTGTACGAGCCGTAGGGGACCAGGGCCTCGGCGGGCACTCCGGCCGTCTCTGCGATCTCGGTGATGGGCCGCAGGGTCGCCGCCTGGGCGATCTCGAGGTCCGGGTTCTCGGCAGACATCATCGTCCTCCAGGGGGTGTCGA
>JAKDUN010000324.1 GCA_030457675.1 Brachybacterium sp.
GGCCGCGATCGAGGGCCGCCCCATCCCGCAGCGCACGAAGATCCCGCCGGAGCTGGTGGTGCGGCTGTCCACCGCGAAGGCGAGGCAGGCGCCGTGAGCCCGCGCACGGCGGACAGTACCGAGGTCGCCGAGGTCACGGTGGAGATGACGGGCATCACCGTGGACTTCGGGCCCGTCCGCACGCTGCACGGGGTGGACCTGGACCTGCGAGCCGGCGAGATCCACGCGCTGATGGGCGAGAACGGGGCCGGCAAGTCGACCCTGATCAATGTGCTGGCCGGGGTGGTGGTGCCCACCTCCGGCAGCATCCGCCTGGAAGGGCGCCCGGTGCGCTTCTCGTCGGCGGCCGACGCCCAGGCGGCGGGAGTCGCTGCGGTGCTGCAGGACGTGCCGCTCTCCCAGCACCTGAGCATCGGCGAGAACGTGATGCTCGGCCACGAGCCGTACGGCCGCTGGGGCATCCACTGGAACGCGCTGCACGAGCGCGCCCAGCAGATGCTGAGCGAGCTGGGCCTCGGCGCACTGGACACCCGGCGGCCGCTGCGGGAGCTGTCCCCCGCGGTGCGGCAGCTGGTCTCGATCGCGCGGGCCATGGCGACCCACCCCCGGGTGCTGCTGCTGGACGAGCCCACCTCGAGCCTGGACGCGGCGGAGGTCGAGCAGCTGTTCGCGGTGCTGCGACGACTGCGGGGCCAGGGGGTCGCGATGGTGTTCGCCTCCCACTTCCTCGAGCAGGTCCTCGCGCTCAGCGACCGCCTCACGGTGCTGCGCGCGGGGGCGAAGGTGGCGGAGTTCCCCGCCCATCAGGTCGAGCGGTCCGAGCTCATTGCCCTGATGATCGGGCGCGACCTGCAGGAGCTGCGACGGATCGGCTCGCTGCGCCAGGAGCATCGCACCTACCCGGAGGGTGAGCCCTTCTACAGCACGCGCGGCCTGGGTCAGCAGGACGTGCTGGCGCCGACGGATCTGGATCTGCACCGCGGCGAGGTGGTGGGGATCGCGGGCCTGCGCGGCTCGGGCCGCACCGAGCTGGCCCGGCTGCTGACCGGGGGTGAGCGCCCCGACTCCGGCCGCACCGAGGTGGATGGCCGCGAGGTCTTCTTCTCCTCCCCCGCTGCGGCGCTGCGCCACCACATCGCGATGGCCAGCGAGGACCGGCTCAGCGAGGGCGTGATCGCGGGGCTGAGCATCCGCGAGAACATCACTCTCGCGCTGCAGTCGATGCGCGGCTGGGCCCGGCCGATGTCCCACGCCGAGCGCGAGGAGCTGGTCGCGGCGTACATCGACGAGCTCGGGATCACCCCCACGGATCCGGCGATCCTGGTCGAACAGCTCTCCGGCGGGAACCAGCAGAAGGTGCTGCTGGCCCGCTGGCTGGCCACCCGGCCGCGCCTGGTGGTGCTCGACGAGCCGACCAAGGGCATCGACATCCCCTCCCGGGTGGAGATCCAGTCCCTGATCGCCCGCCTGGCTGCGAGCCACGTGGGCGTGGTCCTCATCTCCTCGGACCTCGACGAGCTGATCCGGCTCAGCGATCGGATCGTGGTGATGAAGGACCGGGTGAAGATCGGCGAGGTCAGCAACGGTCCGGGCCTGAGCGTGGACACGATCGTGGAGATGATCGCCGCGCCCGACGAGGAGGACGACCTCCCGCCGCTCGGCGAGGCCCCGCACGGCTGAGCCTGCCCACCGCTTCGCCCACCAGCTCGCCCCGCGACCGTATCCATTTCGTGATGTGACCTACCTTGCACCTTGTAATGTTCCCGGTAACATTCTTGGAACATGGCGCGGCATTCCGCCGTCCCCCTCCCGTCCCACACCCCTGCGCTCGGTCGATACCGGGCAGGCGCCTCCCGCGCCCCAGATCTCAAGGAGGAGATCATGACCCCCACACGTCGCACCCTTCTCGGCCTCGGCGCCGCAGGCCTCGTCGGCACCGTCCTGGCCGCCTGCTCATCCGGTGATGCCGACACCCCCGGCGGTGGTGGCGGCTCCGGTGACCTCGTCACCGTCGGCTTCGTCGCCGTCGGCCCCGAGGGCGCCTGGCGCCAGGCCAACGAGGAGAACATCCAGGACACCTTCACCCAGGACGCCGGCTTCGAGCTGAAGTACGCCCCGGCCACCAACCTCGACCAGAAGTCCCAGATCGACGCCTTCACCTCCTTCGTGGACGAGGGCGTGGACGTGATCCTGCTGTCCGCCACCGAGGGCTCCGGCTGGGAGGAGTCCCTCTCCCGCGCCCAGGAGGCGGAGATCCCGGTGCTGCTGATCGACCGCGGCATCGAGCCCGATGACACCAGCCTCTACGTCACCCGCCTCGCGCCGGACAACGTCGCCGTCTCCACCGCGGTGGCCGAGTGGGCGCTGGAGACCTTCCCCGATGGTGCGAACTATTTCGTGCTCGAGGGTCCGGCCGGTGTCTCCGTGGTCAACGAGCGCAACGAGGGCTGGAACGCGGTCATGGACGGCGCGGAAGGCTTCACCGATCTCGGTGCCCAGACCGCGAACTGGTCCACCGAGGAGGCCAAGAGCGTCTTCGAGACCGTGCTGAAGTCCAATGACAACGACGTCCAGCTCGTGTTCGCACAGAACGACGAGATGGGCCTCGGCGCCGCGCAGGCGGTCGAGGAGGCCGGGCTGGTCCCCGGCGAGGACGTCAAGATCGCCACCATCGACGGCACCAAGGCGGCCCTCGAGGCCCTCGCCGCGGGCACCCTGAGCTTCGTGGCGGAGTACAACCCGCTGTTCGGGGAACAGGCGATGGAGGCGGTCAACACCGTGCTCGACGGCGGCACGGTGGAGCCCTACATCCAGATCGAGTCGACCACCTTCGACGGCTCTTCGCGGTTCGTGGTGAATGACCCTGCTGGGACGGGTGTTCACGCTACGGTTCTCGCGGCGCTGGTCAGCAGGATACGCATCCGGTAGTTCTCCGGGTTTCGGAATCCGCGGCCGGTGCGTTTGATGTTCTTGATGCCGGTGTTGCCCGCTTCGACCTTCGCGGTGGTCGCGCCGGTGACGATGAGGACCTCGATCGCGTCCCACCAGGTCACGACGGTGTCATAGAGCTTCGTCGTCTCGGGCATGTTCGCGATCTGGGCGAAGTAGCCCATCCGCATCCGTTCGTCCCAGGCCTGGGCGAGGGTGTCGGTGGACAGGAGGCGGCGGAGCTGCTCTTTGATGCCCCAGGCAGCGGAGAGCTCGTCGGTGGGGTCATCGGTGCGGAACACGTCCTCGAGCCGCTCCCAGGCCCTCGGGGTCAGGGTGTCGCCGCCGCGCAGCAGCAGCATCCGGTGGGCCCAGGCCGGGTCGTCCTTGCGACCCCGCCGCCCGCGATGGGTGCGGGCCAGGCGCTGCCGGACGGTGGTGACCATGTCGTTTCCGAGCTTGACGAGGTGGAACTTGTCGACCGAGACCGCGGCCCGAGGCAGGTAGGTCCGCAGCGCCTTGCGGAACGCGGCCGAGGGATCGATCGCGACGATCTCGATCCGCTCCCGCCAGGCCTCGGAGCGCTGGGCAAGCCAGTCCCCGACGGCCCTGGAGTCGCGGCCGTCGACGATGCCGAGGACCTGCC
>JAKDUN010000019.1 GCA_030457675.1 Brachybacterium sp.
GGAAGTCCGCGAGCAGGCGCCCTGCCTGCCGATACGTCCCCGGCGCGTCCTGGGCGGGGTCACCCTCGACCAGCCTGCCCGGCAGGTACCGGGTCACCAGCAGCTTCGCCGCGTCCTCCGCGTGCAGCAGCAGCGGTGCGCGGCCGGTGCGGGTCCACACCCCCAGCCACGTCCGGTGGGCGCGCAGCTCTCGCGCGATGTGGTGGTCCTGTGCGTCCCCGGCCTTGACGATCACCCGCCCGCTCGGCCCGGCGAGCTCCAGCACGGTGGTGCCCACCAGCTGCCAGCTGTGCTCCGCGACCAGGTGGGCGTCCGGCAACCATCGCGCGATCAGCTCTCGCTGACGGGAGGTGAGGCCGGGCAGCTCGTCCATGCCGTGACCGTAGCAGGACAGGGGGCGCATCTCACGTCCACCGGACCTGAACGGGGGCCGGGCCGTCCGTACACTCGGTATGCAGACCATGTCACGATCCCCAGGAGGACGACGACCGGATGAAGGTGCTGGCAGCGATGAGCGGCGGTGTGGACTCCGCCGTGGCCGCCGCCCGAGCGGCCGAGGCCGGCCACGAGGTGGTCGGGGTGCACATGGCGCTGTCGAAGAACCGCGACCAGACCCGCAGCGGGTCCCGCGGCTGCTGCACCGTCGAGGATGCCTCCGATGCCCGCCGCGCCGCCGAGAAGATCGGCATCCCGTACTACGTCTGGGACCTCTCGGACGACTTCCACGACCTGGTGGTCGAGGATTTCCTGTCCGAGTACGCCGCCGGCCGCACCCCGAACCCCTGCGTGCGCTGCAACGAGCGGATCAAGTTCGCCTCCCTGCTCGAACGCGCCACGGTGCTGGGCTTCGATGCCGTGTGCACCGGGCACTACGCCTCGATCCGCACCGACGGCCCCGACGGCGCCCCCTCGCTGCACCGCTCGCGGAACATGGCCAAGGACCAGTCCTATGTGCTCGCGGTGATGGGCCCGGATGCCGTCGGCCGCTCACTGTTCCCGCTGGGGGAGTACGAGACCAAGGACGAGGTGCGCGCCGAGGCGCGCACCCGCGGCCTCGGCGTCTCCACCAAGCCCGACAGCTACGACATCTGCTTCGTCGCCGACGGCGACACCCGGGGGTTCCTGGAGCGGCACCTCGGCGAGGCCCCCGGAGAGGTCCTCGACGCCGACGGGCAGGTGCTCGGCACCCACCGCGGCACCCACGGCTTCACCATCGGCCAGCGCAAGGGCCTGGGGATCCAGCAGCCCGCCCCCGACGGCGCCCCCCGCTACGTCGTCGACATCGATCCCTCCTCGCGGCAGGTGGTGATCGGCGCCGCCGAGCTGCTGTCCACCCGCGAGCTGCGCGCCACAGACGTGATCTCCTTCGAACCGCTCGAGGCGGGACGACGCGTCCACGCCCAGATCCGCGCCCATGGCGAGGCCACCCCGGCCCGGATCCTCGAGGTCCCCGCCGCCGGTGCCGCCGACGGCAGCCTGCGGGTGGAGCTCAGCACCCCGATCCGCGGAGTCGCCCCCGGCCAGACGCTCGTCCTCTACGACGCCGACCGGGTCCTCGCCGCCGCCACTCTGGAGCGTCGCGCATGAAACCACTGGTCACCCTCACCGGCGACGGCACCTTCCGGGCACCCACGCCCGAGGAGTCGATGCGCCTGGACCTGCCCGATGACCCCTACCTGGCGGCTCTGCTGCGGGTGCGGGCCCTGCTGGGCGACGATCTCGAGGAGCAGATCGCCACCCGGCTGTACCTGCCCTCCGCCCTGGGCCTGGACGAGACCGACCACCTGCTGCCCGCGACCCTCGCCCTGCTGGCCGACACCACCGGCGACCTGGTCAGCTACGGCTGGCGACTGGGCACCGGCACCGGACAGGCATGGCGGCACGCCCGGGAGCTGCGGGAACGGATGCTCGACGCCGCCCGGATCGCCCTGCTGGGCTACGAGGGCCCGCTGATGACCACCGCGCTGGGCCCGGCCACCCTCGCCGGGGCGACCTTCCTGCAGTCCGGGGAGCGCACCCTCGGCGACCCCGGCGCGGTCCGCGACCTGCCGATGCTGCTGGCCGAGGGCCTCGTCGAGCACCTCGGCATCATGGCCGAGCGGGTTCCCGGAGCGCGCCAGCACGTGCTGCTGCGCGAGGACGCCGTGGCGGCGGTCCACGAGGGCCGGATCCCCACCCCGTCCGGGCGCCGCCGCTACGACCCGCTGCCCGCGCCCGAGGTGGGGATGCTGTGGCGCATCCTGATGGTCGCGCTGGAGGACTACGGGCTGGGACCCGAATCGGTCACCGTCGGCGTCGGCGCTGATCTGCACCTGCTGCGCGCCGCCCGCGACGCCGGCATCCGCCGCCTGGCCATCGCTCCGCGCCGCCTGCCGCCGCTGTCCACCGACGCCGGGCGCGCCCTGTGGGAGGGCATCGCCGAGGCCTGCGACGACGGCGCCGTGCTCGAGCTGGTCGTGGATCCGCGCCCGGGTGGCAACCTCGGTCCCGAGCTGGAGATGATGCTGGAGACCTGGCGCCGGCTCGGCCACTCCGGCGCCGACGCCGCCGGGGTCACCGTGATCGCGCACACCGGCGCCTCCCACGATCTCCACTCCGGCCGGGTCGATCCCTCCGCGCAGCCGGAGAACTCCACCCTGCTGGATGAGCCGGCACTCGAGGCGCTGCTGCGGGTCGCGCCCGCCTGGGCGGAGCGCCTGGTTCGCTGAGCCGCCGCTCACCCGGCAGCTTCCTTCCCCCGGCAGCCCCGCGACGGGCACCGCTCGCCCGCGTGCGTCACAATGTTCCGGTGACCACGAACGAGCAGGGACCCCGCACCGCCGACCACGCCGCACAGCAGGATGACACCGCCCAGCAGCGCATCGCCGAGCTCACCGCGCAGATCGAGCAGGCCCGCAGCGACTACTACGAGCACGACGCGCCCACCCTGGCCGACGCCGAGTACGACGCGCTGGAGCAGGAGCTGCGCGCCCTCGAGGAGTCCCACCCCCAGCTCGCGGCCGAGGACTCGCCCACCCGCACCGTCGGCGGAACGGCCGCGGCAGGGCTGCCCACGATCGAGCACGCCGAGCGCATGCAGAGCCTGGACAACGTCTTCTCCCTCGAGGAGCTGCGCGAGTGGTGCGCCCACGCCGCCGCCGAGCTCGGCGGGCAGGCGCGATTCCTCACCGAGCTGAAGATCGACGGCCTCGCGATCAACCTCCGCTACGAGCACGGAGAGCTGATCACCGCTGCGACCCGCGGAGACGGCCGCACCGGTGAGGACGTCACCGTCAACGCCCTGCGCCTGGAGGGGATCCCGCAGCACCTGGCCGGGACCGGCCACCCGGCCTTGGTCGAGGTGCGCGGCGAGGTGTTCATGCCCACGGAGGACTTCGAGCGACTCAACGACCTGCAGGTCGAGCTGCGTGAGCGCACCGTCGCCGAGTCGCGGACCCGCTGGGAGTCACGGCAGGGGACGGGGCGTCGGCCCTTCGACGAGCAGCGCGAGCTGCTCGCCGCGACGCGCCGCTTCCCGACATTCGCCAACCCCCGCAACACGGCCGCCGGGGGGCTGCGCCAGCAGCTGGAGAAGAAGGAGGGCCTCGAGCGCGAGGCGGGGGAGGCGCGCCTGGCGGCGCTGCGACTGACCGTGCACGGACTGGGTGCCTGGGCGGACCCGCCCGTGGACTCGCAGAGCGAGATGTACGAGCTGCTGGCCACCTGGGGCCTGCCCACCAGCGCTCACCTCGCCGTGGCCGACTCGCTCGACGAGGTCGCGGCCTACGTCGAGCACCACGGCGCGCACCGTCACGACCTCGAGCACGAGATCGACGGCATCGTGGTCAAGGTCGACACCTTCGCCCAGCAGCGCGCGCTCGGCTCCACCTCCCGCGCCCCGCGCTGGGCGACCGCGGTGAAGTTCCCGCCCGAGGAGGTCACCACCACGCTCCTGGACATCCAGGTGCAGGTGGGCCGCACCGGCCGCGTCACTCCCTTCGGCGTGATGGAGCCGGTCACCGTCGCCGGCTCCACGGTCGAGAAGGCCACGCTGCACAACCAGTTCGACGTGGAGCGCAAGGGCGTGCTGATCGGCGACACGATCGTGCTGCGCAAGGCCGGGGACGTGATCCCGGAGATCCTCGCCCCCGTGCTGGACCTCCGCGACGGCAGCGAGCGCCCCTTCGTGATGCCCACGCACTGCCCGGCCTGCGGTACCGAGATCCGCCCCGAGAAGGAGGGGGACAAGGACTGGCGCTGCCCCAATCAGCGTGACTGCCCTGCCCAGGTCACCGGCCGCGTCGAGCATGCCGGCTCTCGCGGCGCCTTCGACATCGAATCGCTCGGCGAGGAGAGCGCCATCGCGCTGACCGATCCGGACAAGCGCCGCGGCGAGGCACTCGCCGCCCTCGGTGCCGGTCACAGCATCCACCTGCCGATCCGCGACCTCGCCGACACCGAGCTCGAGCAGTTCGCCGTGGTGAAGAACGGCGAGGTCACCGCCGGTACCGACGGGGTCCCGCTGCTGCGGATCACCTCCGCCGAGGACCCGTTGCTGCCCGCGCCCCAGGACGGCGTGATCTCCACGGGCGCGGACCTCTTCGACCTGACCCCCGAGGCGCTGGCCGAGGTGGTCGTCTGGCAGCCCGAGCGGCGCGACGGCGAGCCGACGGGGGACTGGCGGATCCAGCCCGCTTTCTGGTCCCGTCCCCAGTTCCGCCACTACAAGCGCGAGGGCGTCTGGAAGCCGGTGAGGCAGCCGGTGGTGCTGAAGTCCACCGAGGTGCTGATGGCCGAGCTCGCCAAGGCCAAGGACCAGCCGCTGTGGCGGGTGCTGGTGGCCCTCTCGATCCGTCACGTGGGGCCCGCCGCAGCCCGCTCGCTCGCCACGGCCTACGGGTCGATGGACGCGATCCGTGAAGCGAGCATCGAGCAGCTCACGGACACCGACGGGGTGGGCGGGATCATCGCCGAGGCCGTCGTCGAATGGTTCGCCGTCTCCTGGCACGGCGAGCTGGTCGACGGCTGGGCCCGCTCCGGCGTGCGGATGGCTGATGAGGTCGCCGAGGGCTTCGTGAGAACCCTGGAAGGCTTGACCGTGGTGGTCACCGGCGGGCTGGAGGGCTTCACCCGGGACGGGGCCAAGGAGGCGGTCATCACGCGAGGCGGCAAGTCCTCCGGCTCCGTCTCCAAGAAGACCGATTTCGTGGTGGTCGGAGAGAACGCCGGATCGAAGGAGACCAAGGCCCGCGACCTGGGCCTGCGGATCCTCGACGAGACCGGATTCCTCGCCCTGCTCGAAGGCGGCGCCGAGGCGGTCGCGCTCGAGGAGCCGGAGACACCGCAGGAGTGAGCCGCGCCGCTCAGGCCTCCTGCGCGAGCGCGAGCGGCAGCACCGGACCGGCCCCGGCCCGGCGCAGCGCGCGGGCCGCGACGGTCATCGTCCAGCGCGAGGAGATGGTGTCGTCCACGAGCAGCAGCGGCGCACCGTCGAGCTGTGCGAGCGACTGCCGGAGCTCCTCGGTGACCACGAAACGGTCCCACAGGTCCGCCAGCCGGAAGGCGCTGTTGCCGCCCGCCCGCAGCGGAGCGGCCTGCGGGGCCAGTGCGAGCCGGCCGAGGTCCGTGAGACGGCCCACGGAGCTGATCCCGGCGGCGAGCGAACCCACCAGCTGCGGCCGCGTCAGCGAAGGGACCGCGACGACCGCCTCGGGGCGCTGCTGCCAGTCCCAGGCGGCGAGCACCTCGACGATCCGCCGCCCCAGCACGTCCGGGACCTCGGAGTCCAGCGGCCGACCCTCCTCGTCGGTGGCCAGTACCTGGCGCAGCACCCCCGCCCAGCCGAGGTCCGAGGTCCGGGCCAGCGCCCGGCCCTCCTCGGCTCGCAGCGCGGCGGGGATGTTCCCGCGCGGGACCTTCCCGTCCGCGTCGAGCACCCCCAGCCGGTCCAGCCCCTGGGGCCATTGCGCCCGCGGTGCCACCGGCACCCCGACCCGGTCCAGCACCGCGGAGACCCGCTGCGCGGCGGAGTCCGTCGACCCCGCAGCCTGCGGCGTGCCCGGCTCCGGGTACCAGGGTCCGCCGCACACATCGCAGCGACCGCAGGGCGTCGCGGTGTCGTCATCGAGCTGCTGGGCCAGGAACATCATCCGGCACTGCTGCGGATCCCCGGGCTGCAGCCGCTCGTACTCGAGCATCGCCTGCTGCTCCTGGCGGCGCGCCCGGGCGACGTTCTCGTACCGCGGCCCGTCATAGCTCCAGGGCGCGCCGGTCGCGATCCAGCCGCCCTTGACGTTCTGGACCGCACCGTCGACCGCGAGCACCTTCAGCAGCAGCTCGAGCGCGGTGCGGCGCACATCCACCCGGGCCTCCAGCGCCGGCGTGGACAGCGGCCGGTCCGAGTCGGCGAGCGCGGAGAGCACCGCGCTGGCGCTGGCCTGCGAGGGCATCGACGCGGTCGCGAAGTACTCCCAGATCGCCCGGTCCTCCCGGCCCGGGAGCAGCAGCACCTCCGCGGTGTCGGTGGCGCGGCCGGCACGGCCCACCTGCTGGTAGTAGGCCACCGGGGAGCTGGGCGCCCCCAGATGGACCACGAACCCCAGATCGGGCTTGTCGAAGCCCATGCCCAGCGCGCTGGTCGCAGCCAGTGCTTTGACCTCGTTGTCCTTCAGAGCCTGTTCGAGCTCGGCCCGCTCCTCGGGATCGGTGCGCCCGGTGTAGGCACGCACGCGTCGCCCCGGCCGGTCCAGCAGGGCCGCGAGATCCTCGGCGGCGGAGACGGTCAGCGTGTAGATGATCCCCGAACCGGGCAGCTCGTCCAGATGCTCCACCAGATAGGCCAGGCGTGCCCGGTCATCAGTCAGGGAGAGACAGCCCAGCCGCAGCGAGTCCCGGGTCAGGGCGCCGCGCAGGGTGAGCACGGGCGCGGCTCCGTCACCCTGGACCTCCAGCTGCTCGGCGACGTCCGCCACCACGCGCGAGTTCGCGGTCGCGGTGGTCGCCAGCACCGGCACCTCGGAGCCGAGCTCGGCGACCAGATCGCGCAGCCGGCGGTAGTCGGGGCGGAAGTCGTGGCCCCAGTCGGAGATGCAGTGGGCCTCGTCGATCACCAGCAGTCCGCAGCGCTGCACCAGTTTCGGCAGCTGCTCCTCCCGGAACCGGGGATTGACCAGGCGCTCGGGGGAGACCAGCAGCACGTCGATCTCATCGCCCTCCAGTGCCTGCTCGATCTGGGCCCATTCGGTGGGGTTCGCCGAGCTGATCGCCTCGGCCCGCACGCCGGCGCGGCGGGCGGCCGCGACCTGGTCGCGCATCAGCGCGATCAGCGGGGAGATGATCAGCGCCGGGCCCGAGCCGCGGCGACGCTGCAGCAGCGCGGCCAGGAAGTACACCGCGGACTTCCCCCAGCCGGTGCGCTGGACCACCAGCACGCGGCGGCGCTGCTCGACCAGCGCCGCGATCGCCTCGAACTGGCCATCATGGAACATCGCCTCGGCGCGGCCGGTCAGAGCGCGGAGCGCCTCGAGCGCCTCGTCGTGCAGGGCGGGGGAAGTGGAATCCATGCCCCCAGTGTGGCAAGCCGGGCCGACGCCCGGGCCCGAGAGGGCGGCGCTGTGGACGAGCAGCGGTGCTGTGGACGACCAGCAGTGCACGCTCAGCTGATTCTGAGACCACTCTCATGGTGCTCTCATCGGCCCGGACCTCTGTCTCATTCTTCGTCTCTACGCTGACCGCCATGAGCCACGACGCAGCCTCCCCCCGTCCACCGGGCGCCTCGATCCCCGACACCGCCACCAGCAGACTCCTCGCCGGTCTGCTCACCGGCGCATTGCTGACCGCGGTCGCGCTGCCGGGGCGGAACCTCGGCGGCGGCACCGACGTGCGCGACTCCTTCCCCTTCAGCCACTACCCGATGTTCTCGGCCCGGCGGAAGTCCCACTACTGGGTGACCCACCTGCTGGGCATCGAGGCGGATGGCACGTCCCGGCCGCTGCACTACTCCTACCTCGGCACCGGCGGGCTCAACGCCGTGCGCAGGCAGGTGCGCAGGCGGGTCCGTGACGGGGACGGACCGGTGCTCGCCGAGCACGCCGCCGCGCTGCTCGCCCGCCGCGACCGGCCGGCCGACCGCGGCGTGGTCCGCGTGCACGTGGTGCGGGGACGCTATCTGGTGGACCCGTTCATGCGGGGCAGAGCCCGCGAGGAGTTCACCACGAAGCTCCGGGTCAGCGGCTCCGCGGACGTCCCCGGACGCGGGATCCTGCGCGCCGGCCGTGACCCCGTGGGCGACACGGACGGGGAGGAGGGGAACCGATGAGCAGCTCCCTGATGCACCGCCTGGCGTCGACGGCCCGTCGGCACCTGGCTCCGCAGGCCCCCTCCACCACCCCTGCCCTGCTGCGGATCGCAGTGGGCGGTTACCACCTCTGGCACGTGGGCAAGCGGCGGAAGCTCTACCGCGGCGTGCACCGCACCGATGCGGCCAGCTTCGACCCCGTGGGAGCGGCCAGGGTGCTGCGCAGACCGCTTCCGCCGGCGGTCGCCGATGCCCTGCTCGACGCCTCCCTTCTCACCGGTGCACTGTTCACCGCGGGCGTGGCCCATCCGGTGACCGGCCCGCTCCACTCGGCGCTGCAGACCTGGAACTTCTCCTACCGCAACTCCTGGTCGATGGTCTTCCATCACGAGAACAACCTGGTGCTGCACACCATGGTGCTCGGCGCGTCCCCGGCGGCCGATGCGCTGAGCGTCGACGCCCTGAGACGCGATCGCACCCTGCTCCCGACCCGACGCTCCTGGATGTACGGGGCGATCCCGACCGTGATGAACGCCGCCGTCTCGCTCACCTATCTCCTCGCCGGGATCGCGAAGTTCACCGGCGGTGCCGGGGCGTCCTGGGCCGACGGTGCGAACATGCGTGGGCAGGTCGCCTTCGACGCGCTGCGCAAGGAGATGCTCGGGGAGGAGTCCTCACCGCTGGGCAGGGCCCTCTACCCGCATCAGGGCCTGTTCACGGTGATGGCGGCGATGTCCCTGGTGCTCGAGATCGGCGCGCCGTCGGCCCTGGTCGATCATCGGTTGGGGAGGCTGTTCGCGCTCGGCGCGTTCTCGATGCACTGGGGGATCAAGGCGATCATGCGCATCACCTTCCCGTACAACCTCTCGGGCGTGCTCTACCTGCCGTTCCTGCTCATGCCGCCACCGGATCCGCGCGACGGGTGAACGAGAGCCGGGCCGAGGGCGGAGTGTTCATGACTGCAGGTGCGTGCAGGACTGCGGGTGCGCTCAGGGCTGCGAGGGCGGTTCGCCGGCGCTGTCAGCGCTCTCCGCGCTCCGTGCGCCCTCGCCCTCGAGACGCCGCAGCCGCTCCGAGGTCGATTCGTCGTCGCGCAGCGGATCCTCCTTGGTCGCCAGCGCGCGACGCATCCGCGCCTCGAGCTCCTGGGCCTCACGGATCGTCGGGTCCTCCGACCGCTGCTCCCCGTCCTCGGGGTCATGGGCGTGATAGTCGCTGTGCGGGTCGACGGTCATGGTGGGGTCCCTCCGTGGTCGATGAGAACGTCAAGTCTAATGACCCCGCGCAGCAGGCTCCGCCCGATGCTCGATAGGCTCGGCCAGGTGAACCGTCGCTCCCGCCGCCCGTCCTCCTCCACCACCCTGCGACCACTGACCGGCACCCGTCTGGCCGAGACACTGATCGCCGGCTGGCAGCCGTTGCAGCGCCTCGACACCGCGGGTTTCGCACTGCTGCGCTCCCGCGGCATCACCCGCCGCGCCCACAGCATCCTCGCGCTCGAGCCACCCACCGCTGCGGACGAGCTCGGCGCTGCCCTGGACCGGGTCGAATCGCTGGTCGCGATGGCGGGGGAGAGGCCCACCCACCGCATCCTCGAAGGGGTCACCCCGCCGGCCCTGGAGTCGCTGCTCGTCGAGCGCGGCGACGAGGCCGTCGGCGACAGCGAGATCCTGGAGCTGCCCCTGACCGGCTCCCTGCCTCAGCCCCATCCCTCCGCTGCCATCGCCACCGGCGCCCTGGACGAGCCCTGGTTCGAGACCGCCTGGCGCCTGGCCCCGCGCGAGGGTGAGGACGCCCGCGAGACGATGCACGACATCCTCGCCGGCACGCCTGCAGTCCAGGTGCGCCTGCCTGCCGGTGAGACCGCGGACGCCGCCGTCGGCCGTGCCGCCCTGGTCAGCGCGGGCAAGGAGACCGTCGCGGTGCTGAACATGATCGCGGTGGATCCGGGGGAGCGTCGTCGCGGGCTCGGCCGATCCCTGTCCACCACCCTGCTCGCCCTCGCCGCCGTCCAGGGCGCACGCCGCGCGCTGCTCGAGGTCGAGGTCGACAACACGCCCGCCCGCACCCTCTATCGGAGCCTCGGCTTCCGACGCATCGGCGGCTACCACTACCGGGTGCACACCGGGCCCGATTCCGCGGCTTAGAATGACTCCCATGCCTTCGATCGGACGAGATGACGTCGCACGCCTCGCCGACCTCGCACGGATCCAGCTCACCGAGGAGGAGATCGACCGCTTCGCCGGCGAATTCGACTCCATCATGGACGCTGTCGCCTCCGTCTCCGAGGTCGCCTCCGAGGATGTTCCCGCGACGTCCCACCCCATTGCCCTGACCAACGTCTTCCGCGAGGACGTCGTCGAGACCACGCTGACCCAGGAGCAGGCGCTCGCCGGCGCTCCTGAGGCGCAGGACGGCCGCTTCGCCGTCCCGCAGATCCTCGGGGAGGAATGAGCATGACCGAGATGATCCGCCGCAGCGCCGCCGCCCAGGCCGCCGCGCTCGCCGCCGGTGAGGCCTCCTCCGAGGAGCTCACCGGTGCCCATCTGGACCGCATCACCGCCGTCGACGGCGACCTGAACGCCTTCCTCCACGTCAACTCCGACGAGGCCCTCACCGTCGCCCGCGACGTCGACTCCCGCCGCGCCGCCGGCGAGAAGCTGCACCCGCTCGCCGGCGTGCCCATCGCCGTCAAGGACATCGTGGTCACCGAGGGCCAGCCCACCACCGCCGGCTCGAAGATGCTCGAGGGCTGGATCCCGCCCTACGACGCGACCCTGGTCACCAAGCTGCGGACCGCCGGCCTGCCGATGCTGGGCAAGACCAACATGGACGAGTTCGCGATGGGCTCCTCGACGGAGTCCAGCGCCTACGGCCCCACCCGCAACCCCTGGGACCGGGACCGGATCCCCGGCGGCTCGGGCGGCGGCTCCGCCGCGGCCGTCGGCGCCTACGAGGCCCCGCTCGCGATCGGCACCGACACCGGCGGCTCGATCCGCCAGCCCGGCGCCGTCACCGGCACCGTCGGCGTGAAGCCCACCTACGGCTCGGTCTCCCGCTACGGACTGATCGCCATGGCCAGCTCGCTGGATCAGGCGGGCCCCGTCACCCGCACCGTCGAGGACTCCGCGATGCTGCACGAGCTCATCGCCGGCCACGACCGGCACGACTCGACCTCCCTCACCGACCCCGTCGGCGCCTTCACCCAGGCGGCCCGGGCGAAGGACGTCACGGGGCTGCGCGTGGGCGTCATCGAGGAGCTCGAGGGGGAGGGCTTCGCCCCCGAGGTCCGTGCCCGCTTCACCGAATCGCTGACGCAGCTCGAGCGGGCCGGCGCCGAGATCGTCCGCGTCTCCTGCCCGAACTTCACCTATGCGCTGGGCGCCTACTACCTGATCATGCCCTCGGAGGCCTCCTCGAACCTCGCGAAGTTCGACGGCATGCGCTTCGGACTGCGGGTGGTCCCCGAGGATCACCCCACGGCGGAGAATGTCATGAAGGCCACCCGCGGCGCCGGCTTCGGCGACGAGGTCAAGCGCCGCATCCTGCTGGGCACCTACGCCCTCTCGGCCGGCTACTACGACGCCTACTACGGCAGCGCCCAGAAGGTCCGCACCCTGGTGCAGCGCGACTTCACCACCGCCTTCGAACAGGTCGACGTGCTCGCCTCGCCCACCGCGCCCACCGTCGCCTTCCGCCTCGGCGAGCAGGTGGACGATCCCACCGCGATGTACATGAACGACATCGCCACCATCCCCGCCAACCTCGCGGGCGTGCCGGGCATCTCGCTGCCCAGCGGCCTCGCCGAGGACGGCCTGCCCGCAGGCATCCAGTTCCTCGCCCCGGCCCGGGCCGACGAACGGCTGTACCAGGTCGGCGGCGCCCTGGAAGCGCTGCTCGAGGACTCCTGGGGCGGCCCGCTGCTGGCCCAGGCCCCCGAGCTCACCGGAGGAGCGCACTCATGACTGCTACGGATATCGACCTCGTCGACTACGACGAGGCCATCGCCCGCTTCGACCCGGTGCTCGGCATCGAGGTCCACGTCGAGCTCGGCACCGCCACCAAGATGTTCGACGGCGCGCCGAACATCTTCGCCGCGGAGCCGAACACCGCGATCACCCCCACCTCCCTGGGCCTGCCCGGTTCCCTGCCGGTGGTCAACGGCGCCGCCGTCGAGTACGCGATCCGGATCGGCCTGGCGCTGAACTGCTCGATCGCCGAGACCTGCCGCTTCGCGCGCAAGCAGTACTTCTACCCGGACCTGACCAAGAACTTCCAGACCTCGCAGTACGACGAGCCCATCGCCTACGAGGGCTGGGTCGACGTCGAGCTGGAGGACGGGGAGATCATCCGGGTCGAGATCGAGCGCGCCCACATGGAGGAGGACGCCGGCAAGAACACCCACGTCGGCGGCGCCACCGGGCGCATCCACGGCGCCACCCACTCCCAGGTCGACTACAACCGCGCCGGCGTGCCGCTGGTCGAGATCGTCACCAAGCCGATCCCGAACACCAAGGGGCGCGCTCCCGAGGTCGCTGCGGCCTATGTGCGCACCCTGCGGGACATCTTCCGGACGCTGGAGGTCTCCGAGGCGAAGATGGAGCGCGGCAATGTGCGCGCCGACATCAACGTCTCCCTGCGCGAGAACGCTCAGGCGGAGCTCGGCACCCGCACCGAGACCAAGAACGTGAACTCGTTCCGCTCGATCGAGCGCACGGTCCGCTTTGAGATCTCCCGCCAGGCGGGGATGCTCGATGCCGGGCAGAAGATCATCCAGGAGACCCGCCACTTCCACGAGGACACCGGCGGCACCTCCTCGGGCCGCCCGAAGTCCGATGCGGAGGACTACCGCTACTTCCCCGAGCCGGATCTGGTGCCGGTGGCACCCAGCCGCGAGTGGGTCGAGGAGATCCGTGCCGGACTGCCGGAGCTGCCCGCGGCGCGTCGTCGCCGCCTGCTCGGGGAGTGGGGATTCAGCGATCTGGAGATGCGGGACGTCGTCAATGCCGACGCTCTCGACCTCATCGAGGCCACCGTCGCCGCCGGCGCGGGCGCCCAGAGCGCGCGCAAGTGGTGGATGGGCGAGCTGGCCCGCATCGCGAAGGACCGTGAGGTGGACATCGCTGCTCTCGCGATCACCCCGGCCCAGGTCGCCGAGCTGCAGGGCCTGGTGGACGGCTCGAAGATCAACGACAAGATCGCCAAGCAGGTGCTGACCAAGGTTCTCGATGGCAAGGGCGACCCGGCCGCGATCGTCGAGTCCGAGGGCCTCGCGGTCGTCTCGGACGACTCGGTGCTCACCGGCGCCGTCGATCAGGCCATCGCCGACAACCCCGACGTGGTCGCCAAGATCCAGGGCGGCAAGGTCCAGGCCATCGGGGCGCTGATCGGCCCGATCATGAAGGCCACCCGCGGTCAGGCCGACGCCGGCCGCGTGCGCGAGATCATCATGGAGAAGCTCGGCGTCAGCTGAGCGACGCTGCGCCGGGGGACTCTGCGCGACCGGGGCCCGGCAGGGATCGTCAGGATCCGAACCACGATCAACACTCTTCTGGTTCGGATCCTGACGATCTTCTCTGTGACGGGCATGCTTCGTCCGCTGTCCGGATGGTGACACCCGCATCTCGCATGGCGGCGTAGCATGTCGCCATGGTCCAGCTCCGCTCCCGCACCTCCACCCACGGCCGTAACATGGCAGGCGCGCGCGCCCTCTGGCGCGCCACCGGCATGAAGAGCGGCGACTTCGGGAAACCGATCGTCGCGATCGCGAACTCCTACACCCAGTTCGTGCCCGGCCACGTGCACCTCAAGAACATGGGCGACCTGGTCGCGGGCGCGATCGAAGAGGCCGGCGGCGTCTCCAAGGAGTTCAACACCATCGCCGTGGACGACGGCATCGCGATGGGTCACGGCGGAATGCTCTACTCGTTGCCCAGCCGGGACCTCATCGCCGACTCCATCGAGTACATGGTCAACGCCCATACCGCGGACGCCCTGGTGTGCATCTCCAACTGCGACAAGATCACCCCCGGCCACATGATGGCCGCGATGCGACTGAACATCCCGGTCATCTTCGTCTCCGGCGGCCCCTCCGAGTCCGGCAAGCCGATCGAGGGCGTCACCGAGAACCGCATCGACCTGGTCGATGCGATGTCGCTGAGCGCGGACGAGTCCATCACCGACGCGCAGCTCGCCGAGGTGGAGGAGAACGCGTGCCCCACCTGCGGCTCCTGCTCCGGCATGTTCACCGCGAACTCGATGAACTGCCTCACCGAGGTGCTCGGCCTCTCCCTGCCGGGCAACGGCACCACACTGGCCACCCACGCCTTCCGCAAGGAGCTCTTTCTCGAGGCCGGTCGCACGATCATCGACCTCGCCACGCGCTACTACGAGGACGGCGACGAGTCGGTGCTGCCACGATCGATCGCCACCAAGGCTGCGTTCTCCAACGCCATGGCGATGGACGTCGCGATGGGCGGCTCGACCAACACCATCCTGCACATCCTCGCCGTCGCGATCGAGGGCGGCGTCGACTTCACCCTCGATGACATCGACCGCATCTCCCGCCTGGTCCCCACGCTGTCGAAGGTCGCGCCCAACGGCACCGCGCACGTCGAGGACGTCCATCGCGCCGGCGGCATCCCCGCCATCCTCGGCGAGCTGGACCGCGCCGGACTGCTCGACCACACCATCCACACCGTGCACTCCCCGGATCTCGGCAGCTGGCTGGACGAGTGGGACATCCGTGGCGGCAAGGCCTCCAAGAAGGCCGAAGCACTGTTCCACGCCGCCCCCGGCGGGGTGCGCACCACCCAGGCCTTCTCGACCACCAACACCTGGGACGAGCTGGATACCGACGGTGAGGACGGCGTGGTCCGCGCCGTCCCGCACGCCCATACGAAGGACGGCGGCCTCGCCGTGCTGAAGGGCAACCTCGCCCGTGACGGCGCCGTGTTCAAGACCGCCGGCATCAGCGAGGACCTCTTCCACTTCGAGGGCACCGCAGTGGTCTGCAATTCCCAGGAGGAGGCGGTCCAGAAGATCCTGGACAAGACCGTCACGGCCGGGGACGTGGTGGTGATCCGCTACGAGGGGCCCCAGGGCGGCCCCGGCATGCAGGAGATGCTCTACCCGACCTCCTTCCTCAAGGGTCGCGGGCTGGGCAAGACCTGCGCCCTGATCACCGACGGCCGCTTCTCGGGCGGCACCAGCGGCGTCTCCCTCGGCCACATCTCCCCGGAGGCCGCCGAGGGCGGACTGATCGGTCTGATCGAGGACGGCGACACGATCGTCATCGACGTCGACAAGCGCCTGCTCGAGCTCGATGTGCCCGAGGAGGAGATCGAGCGCCGTCGCACGGCGAAGGGCCCGCTGCCCTGGCGCCCCGAGCATCGCGAGCGCGAGGTCTCCCAGTCGCTGAAGGTCTACGCGCACATGGTGCGCTCGGCGACCTACGGCGCCACCCGTCGGCCGCTGGACTGAAGGGCACCGCATCGACGATGACCGCACCTCACCTCCGCCTCCGCCGCGGCGCCCCCCCCCCCCCGGGGGGCGGGGGGGCGGGGGCGGAGGCGGCGTCGGCGACGTCCGCATGGTGGACTCGGTGGGCCTTCTCGCAGGGGCGGGCTATGGTGAGCCCATGCACACGACGATTCTCGTAGTCACCGAGCGCGGCTGACGCCCGTTCGTTCCACGAGCACGTCACCCGCGCCCCTCCCTGAGCCCCAGGCGGAGGGGCTTTTTCGTGCCCCGGCCGGGGCACGGGAGGCAGGGGAGGGGAGCACGTGCAGTCCACCGCCACGCCCACCGTCCGAGACGACGAAGGAGTTCCGATGAACGGACAGCAGATGACTGGCGCCAAGGCGCTGGTCGAGTCCCTCAAGCACGCCGGGGCAGAGGTCGTCTTCGGCCTTCCCGGTGGTGCGATCCTGCCCACCTACGACCCGCTGATGGACGCGGAGGGCCTGCGTCATGTGCTGGTCCGCCACGAGCAGGGCGCCGGCCACGCCGCCAGCGGCTACGCCCATGCGACCGGGAAGGTCGGCGTGTGCCTGGCCACCTCCGGTCCCGGCGCCACCAACCTCATCACCGCCATCGCGGACGCCCAGATGGATTCGATCCCGCTGGTCGCGATCACCGGACAGGTCGGCTCGGCCTTCATCGGCACCGACGCCTTCCAGGAAGCGGACATCGTCGGCATGACGATGCCGATCACGAAGCACAACTTCCTGGTCAAGAACGCCGACGACATCCCCCTGGTGATCAAGCAGGCCTTCCACATCGCCTCGACCGGTCGGCCCGGCGCGGTGCTGGTGGACGTCACCAAGGATGCTCAGCAGTCGATGACCGAGTTCGAGTGGCCCGACGCGCTGGGACTGCCCGGCTACCGCCCGGCACCGCGCCCGCACAGCAAGCAGATCCGCGAGGCGGTCTCGATGCTGCTGGAGGCCAAGCGCCCGGTGTTCCTGCTCGGCGGCGGCGTGCTGCGCGGCCGCGCCACCGAGGAGGTCGGCGAGCTCATCGAGGTCTCCGGCGCTCCTTTCGTGACCACCCTGATGGCGCGCGGTGCGCTGCCCGATTCGCACCCCAGCCATCTGGGGATGCCGGGCATGCACGGCACGGTCTCCGCGGTCTCCGCGCTGCAGCGCTCGGACCTGATCATCAACATCGGGGCGCGCTTCGACGACCGCGTCACCGGCGTCCTGGAGTCCTTCGCTCCCTCGGCGAAGATCGTCCACGGCGACATCGACCCGGCGGAGATCTCGAAGAACCGCACCGCGGACGTCCCGATCGTGGGCGAGGCCGCCGAGATCGCCCGGGCCCTGACCGCCGAGCTGCGGGAGCGCCTGGCCACCTCGGACCCCCGGGAGTACGAGACCTGGTGGAACATGCTGAACATGCTCCGGGACAACTACCCGCTGGGCTGGACCGAGACCGAGGACGGCTTCACCGCCCCGCAGAAGGTGATCTCCCGGATCGGCGCCATCTCGGGTCCCGAATCGATCTTCGTGGCCGGCGTGGGCCAGCACCAGATGTGGTCCAGCCAGTTCGTCACGTACGAGAAGCCCTACTCCTGGGTGAACTCCGGCGGCCTGGGCACCATGGGCTACTCGGTGCCCGCGGCGATGGGAGCGAAGGTCGGCCAGCCGGACAAGGTGGTGTGGTCCATCGACGGCGACGGCTGCTTCCAGATGACCAACCAGGAGCTCGCGACCTGCGTCATCAACGACATCCCGATCAAGGTCGCGGTCATCAACAACTCCAGCCTCGGCATGGTGCGCCAGTGGCAGAACCTGTTCTACGACCAGCGCTACTCCAACACCGAGCTGAACACCGGGCACGGCTCCCGCCGCGTCCCCGACTTCGTCAAGCTCGCCGACGCCTATGGCTGTGCGGGACTGCGCTGCGAGCGCGACGAGGACATCGACGCGACGATCCAGCAGGCCATGGAGATCAACGACCGCCCCGTGGTCGTGGACTTCACCGTCAGCGCCGACGCGATGGTCTGGCCGATGGTGCCGTCCGGCGTCTCCAACGACGAGATCCAGATCGCGCAGGGCATGAGCCCCGAGTGGGAGAGGGACATCTGATCATGACCACGAATGTGACCAACCAGAACACCGCAGCTGCGGCGGCGAGCACCACGGACTATGTGATGACTCCCGACAGCCAGACCCTCTCGGTCCTGGTGGAGAACAAACCCGGTGCGCTCACCCGCGTCACCGCGCTGTTCTCCCGCCGCGGGTACAACATTGCCTCGCTCGCCGTCGGACCGACCGAGCACCCGGAGATCTCCCGCATCACGGTGGTCGTCGACGTCGAGCAGCACCGGCTCGAGCAGATCACCAAGCAGCTCAACAAGCTCGTCAACGTGCTCAAGATCGTCCAGCTCGACGCCCGCTCCACCGTCCAGCGCGAGCTCATCCTCATCAAGGTCACCGCGGACAACGCGACGCGCACCTCGGTGCTGGAGATCGTGCAGATGTTCCGGGCGAAGGTGGTCGACGCGGCTGCTGATTCCGTGACCGTCGAGGCCACCGGCACCCAGGACAAGCTCACCGCGCTGCTGGGGATGCTCGAGTCCTTCGGCATCCGCGAGATCGTGAAGTCCGGTGAGGTCGCGATCGGCCGTGGCGGACGCGCGATCACCGACCGCAGCCTGCTGGGCTGAGCCTCCCGAGCAGCGTCTCCACAGCTGAG
Organism: Brachybacterium sp.; assembly: GCA_030457675.1. Lineage (GTDB taxonomy): Bacteria > Actinomycetota > Actinomycetes > Actinomycetales > Dermabacteraceae > Brachybacterium. Next base: position 18,476 of record JAKDUN010000019.1, read on the forward strand.
ACGGCCGCTCATCATCCAAGACACGCGGCGATAGGATCGACCTGACGCCCGCACCCCACAACGAAGGAGCACAACGTGGCTGAGATCTACTACGACGACAATGCCGACCTGTCCATCATCCAGGGCAAGAAGGTCGCTGTCGTCGGCTTCGGCTCCCAGGGCCACGCCCACGCGCTGAACCTGCGCGACAGCGGTGTCGAGGTCCGGGTCGGCCTGCGCGAGGGCTCGAAGTCCGCCGCCAAGGCGCAGGAGGAGGGCCTGACCGTCGGCACCGTGTCCGAGGTCGCCGAGTGGGCGGATCTGATCATGATCCTCACCCCCGACCAGGACCAGCGGAAGGTCTACGCCGAGTCGATCCAGCCGCATCTGGGCGAGGGCAAGGCGCTCGCCTTCGCCCACGGCTTCAACATCCGCTTCGGCTACATCGAGGTCCCCGCGGGCGTGGACGTGCTCCTGATCGCCCCGAAGGCCCCCGGTCACACCGTGCGCCGCGAGTTCGCCGCCGGCCGTGGCATCCCGGACATCGTCGCCGTCGAGCAGGACGCCTCCGGCGCCGCCTGGGACCTGGCGCTCTCCTACGCCAAGGGCATCGGCGGCACCCGCGCCGGCGTCATCAGGACCACCTTCACGGAGGAGACCGAGACCGACCTCTTCGGTGAGCAGGCCGTGCTCTGCGGCGGCATGAGCCACCTGGTCCAGGCCGGCTTCGAGACCCTCTCCGAGGCCGGATACCAGCCCGAGATCGCCTACTTCGAGGTGCTCCACGAGCTCAAGCTGATCGTCGACCTCATGTTCGAGGGCGGCATCGCCAAGCAGCGCTGGTCGATCTCCGACAC
>JAKDUN010000325.1 GCA_030457675.1 Brachybacterium sp.
CGGGGTGCGAGTCAGCGGACGGCGGTCGCGTCGGGCTCGGCCTGCGCCTGGATCGCGGTGATGACCACGGTGTTGATGATGTCGTCCACCAGGGCGCCGCGGGACAGGTCGTTGACCGGCTTGTTCAGGCCCTGCAGGACGGGGCCGATGGCGATGGCGCCGGCCGAGCGCTGGACGGCCTTGTAGGTGTTGTTGCCGGTGTTCAGATCCGGGAAGACGAACACCGTCGCCCGCCCCGCGACCGAGGAGTCCGGCAGCTTCGTCTTCGCGACCGAGGCGTCCACGGCCGCGTCGTACTGGATGGGGCCCTCGACGTCGAGCTGCGGCTCGCTCGTGCGCACCAGTGCGGTCGCCTCGCGGACCTTGTCGACATCGGCCCCGGTGCCGGAGGTGCCGGTGGAGTAGGAGAGCATCGCGATGCGCGGATCCACCCCGAACTGCGCGGCGGTCGCCGCGGACTGCACGGCGATGTCCGCGAGCTGCTCGGCGGTCGGGTCCGGGTTCACGGCGCAGTCGCCGTAGACCAGCACCCGGTCCTCGAGCGCCATCAGGAACACCGAGGAGACGATCTTCGCGCCCGGCTTGGTCTTGATGATCTCGAAGGAGGGTCGGATGGTGTGGGCGGTGGAGTGGGCGGCACCGGAGACCATCCCGTCGGCCTCTCCCATCTGCACCATCATGGTGCCGAAGTAGGAGACGTCCTGGACCCTCTCACGGGCCTGCTCGAGGGTGACGCCCTTCTTCGCCCGCAGCCGTGCGTACTCGGCGGCATAGCGCTCGACGTGCTCCTCATCATGCGGGGAGACGATCCGGGCCTCGGAGATGTCGTGTCCCAGCTGGGCGGCCTTGGCCCGGAGGGTGTTCTCGTCTCCGAGCAGGATGAGCTCGGCGACGCCCCGGGCGAGGAGCGCCTCGGCGGCCGCGATGATCCGCGGCTCGTCCCCCTCGGGCAGCACGATCCGCTTCTTCTCGCCACGCGCCCGGGCCAGCAGCTCGAACTCGAACATCATCGGGGTGACCACCTCGCTGCGGGTCACCTCGAGGGATTCCAGCAGCTCCGGGATGGGCAGGTGCTCGGCGACGGCGCGCCGGGCGGCGTCCACCTTCTGCGGGCTGTCCACGTCCAACCGGCCGCGGGACCGTGCGACCTTCAGGGCGGTGTCGAAGGTGGACAGGTCGGTGGTGATGATCGGCAGGTCCTGCTGCACCCCGGAGATCAGCCGGCCCACCTCCTCGGGGACGTCGTACCCACCGGTCAGCACGATCGAGGAGAGGGCGGGGAAGGTGCCGGACTGCTGGGCCATCACCAGTCCCGGCAGCAGGTCGTACCGGTCGCCGGGGGCGATCACGGTGCAGTTCTCGGTGAGGCGGCTGAGCACGTTGGGCAGGCTCATCGCCGCGATGACGGTGCCCACGGCGACGCGGTCCAGCCACTCGGGATTGCCCTGCAGCAGGGTGCCGCCGACCGCGTCCTTGAGCTCCTGCACGGTGGCGGCCAGGATCACGGGGTTCTCGGGGATCGCTGCGACCAGCGCCTCGGGCACCTTCGCTGAGACCGCACCGCGGAGGGTGTCCAGAGATTCCGGTGCGGCACGGTTGACCACCACGGCGATGGGCAGGGCGTGGTGCCCGCTGAACTCGCTGACGGACACCGCCGCGAGGGCGGCGATCTGATCGGGGCTGCGATCCAGGCCGGACAGGACGATCACCACGGGAGCGCCCATGTTGGCCGCCACCTCGGCGTTGAAAGCGAGCTCGGTGGGGTTTGCCAGGTCGTTGTAGTCCGAGCCGAGGACTACCAGCACCGAGTAGCGCTCGGCGAGCTCGCTGTGGCGGGCGAGGATCTGCTCGTGCGCGGCATCGGGATCGGAGAGCACCAGCTGGTGATCCACCCCGATCGCGTCCTCGTACGTCTGCTCCACAGCGGGATGGCTGGTGAGGAGGTCGACGGCGTAGTCGCGCGAGCGGCCGGACTGGACGACGGGACGGAACACCCCGACGCGGTCGGACCGTGAGGCGAGAGCTTCGAGGAGACCGAAAGCCACCATCGACTTGCCGGTCATTCCCTCCGGGCTGGCGATATACACACTCTTGGACACGCTCCCCAGCATAGGCGCGAGCGGGCGCCCGGGACGGGGCCACGGGGATCTGTGACCGGGCGGAGACGGTGCGGGGTCCCGGCAGGCCGGTTGCCCGCACCGTGGGCGAGGTCGTGCTCGGGGTGTGAGAGACCTCCCTGTCCAGGGTCCGTCCCGGCACCGGCTCGTACCATGGGGCCATGCTCCGTGTCGCCCTCCGTCCCCGATTCCTGGGGATGCTCGCCCTGATGGTCGTGGCGACCCTCGTGTGCGGGCTGTTGGCCACCTGGCAGTGGGATCGGGCGCATCAGGTGATCACCGACCAGGCCGCTGAGCCCGCGCAGCTGGGCGACATCCGCGGCGTGCTCGAGGTGGGCGATCCGGTCACCAACGAGATCGCCGGAGAGTTCGTCACCGCGAGGGGCAGCTTCGTGCCCGGCGAGCAGGTCCTCGTTCCGGGACGGAACATCGACGACACCGAGGCGGTGCTGGTGATCTCCTCCCTGCTGGTGGATGTGGACGACGGCACCCAGGCCCGGCTCCCCGTCGCTCGCGGCTGGCTGCCCGCCACAGATGTCACCGACGCGGAGGGCCGGATCGACCCCGCACTCGCTCCCGCAGCCCCGCAGGGGGAGATCGAGATCTCCGGTCAGCTGGAAGCCAGCGAAGCGGCCTCCGGCGGCGTCGACGAGGGCGTGGTGCGGGAGATCGCGACCCCGCTGCTGGTCAACGCATGGGGATCGCCGATGTACTCCGGATATCTCTCCCTCTCCGAGCCCTCCGGGACGCTGCAGGCGCTGCCGGAGGCGGAGTCCGACTTCTCGCGCGGCCTGAACTGGCAGAACATCGGCTACTCCTTCCAGTGGGTCATCTTCGGCGGGTTCTTCCTCTACCTGTGGTGGCGCTCCGTACGGGCCACCCATCTCGACGAGGTCGCCGACCGTCGCGAGGCGATGCAGAAGCTGCTCGGCGAGGAAGAAGCCCGCCCCTCCGGCGGGGATGACCCCGCCCATTCCCGTACCCCGGCTGTCGCGATGACGACCGGCCCTCCCTCTGACAAGGACGTGTGACCCGTGCCCGCTCCCCGCCCCCTCGACGAAGTCGCAGCCAAGACGTCCTTCGCCCGTTTCCGCGTGGCCTCCATCGTGGAGGGCATCGCCCTGCTGGTGCTGGTCGGGATCATGATCATGCGCTACGTGGTGTTCGGTGGCGACGGGCTGTTGACCACGACCTCGGACACCTGGACCCAGATCTCCAAGACGTGGTCCCCGATCCACGGACTGATCTACATGATTTACGTGGTCCTCGGCTTCGACCTGTGGATGAAGATGCGCTGGGGCCTGCCCCGGATGCTGCTGCTGATGTTCTTCGGCGTGGTCCCGGTGCTGTCCTTCTTCGGTGAGCGCTGGACCCATCAGTCGGTCGAGGCCGATCTCGCCCGTCGGCCCACCCTGCAGGAC
>JAKDUN010000020.1 GCA_030457675.1 Brachybacterium sp.
CCCCTCCTCCCCGTCGACCGCAGCGGTCGACGCCTCCGCCCCGCTGCTGCTCCGCGGTGGTCGCCCCTACGGCGAGAGCGTCCAGGACGTGCTCCTGGTCGACGGCCGCATCCAGGCCGTCGGCACCGCTCTGGACGTGCCCGAGGATGCGGAGATCATCGACGCCGACGGCTGCATCGTGCTGCCCGGGCTGGTGGACCTCCACACCCACCTGCGCGAGCCCGGCGGCGAAGAGGCCGAGACGGTCGAGAGCGGCACCCGCGCCGCCGCCCGTGGAGGCTTCACCGCCGTGCACGCGATGGCCAACACCACCCCGGTCGCCGACAGCGCCGGCGTGGTCGAACAGGTCGCCCGCCGCGGTGACAGCGCCGGCTGGTGCACGGTGCGACCCATCGGGGCCGTCACCGTGGGTCTGGCGGGGGAGCGCCTCGCAGAGCTCGACGCGATGGCGAACTCCCGCGCCCAGGTCCGTGTGTTCAGCGACGACGGCAAGTGCGTCCACGACCCGGTGCTGATGCGCCGGGCGCTGGAGTATGTGAAGTCCTTCGACGGCGTCATCGCCCAGCACGCCCAGGACCCGCGGCTGACCGAGGGCGCCCAGATGCACGAGGGCGTGGTCTCCGCCGAGCTGGGCCTGACCGGCTGGCCGGCCGTGGCCGAGGAGTCGATCATCGCCCGCGACGTGCTGCTCGCCCAGCACGTGGGCTCCCGTCTGCACGTGTGCCATCTGTCCACCGCGGGCAGCGTCGACATCATCCGCTGGGCCAAGCAGCGCGGTATCGAGGTGACCGCCGAGGTCACCCCCCACCACCTGCTGCTGACCGACGAGAACGTGCGCCAGTTCGACGCCGTGTTCAAGGTCAACCCGCCGCTGCGCACGGCGGAGGATGTGGAGGCCGTGCGCGAGGGACTGGCCGATGGCACCATCGACATCGTCGCCACCGACCACGCCCCGCATCCTCGCGACGCCAAGGACCGGGAATGGGACCAGGCCGCCATGGGGATGACCGGGCTGGAGACGGCACTGTCGCTGGTGCAGCTGACCATGGTCGACACGGGCCGGCTCACCTGGCGGGACGTCGCCCGGGTGCTGTCCGAGAAGCCTGCCGAGATCGGACGCGACCAGGAGCAGGGGCGGCCGCTCGCACCCGGATCCCCGGCCCACGTGCTGGTCTGGGACCCGCGCCCGGCGCAGCTCGCCGACCCCGCCGAGCACGCCTCCCTCAGCCGCAACTCGCCCTTCGCCGGTCTCGAGCTGCCGGGCACCAACCGCCTGACCGTGCTCGGCGGACGACCCACCGTGCGCGAGGGCCAGGTGATCCGACGATGAGCGAGCGGCTGGTCCCCGTCCTCCTGCTCGCCGTGCTCTTCGCCGCGGCGCTGGCCGCCATGGCGTGGGGCTGGAAGCGGCGCGGCCGCTCCCAGCACCATCTGCCGGCCCCCGCGGACCAGACTCTCGCCCAGCTGGGGGAAGGGGCCGACCACGGCCCGGTGGATGGCGTCTACGTCGACACCGTGCTCGCCGAGCAGCCTCTCGAACGGGTCGTCGCCCACGGTCTCGGCCAGCGTGCGAAGGTCCGGGTGACCCTCGGTGACGGCGGCTCCTGGCGCCTCGAGCGCGAAGGCGCCCCGGACCTCACCATCTCCGCCGCAGACCTCGCCGAGGTCACCTCCGGGCCGGGCATGGCCGGGAAGTTCATCGGCGGCGACGGCCTGCTCATCCTCCGCTGGCGCCTCGGCGACCAGCTCCTCGACACCGGTCTGCGCCTCGCCCGGCGCGCCGACCATGACCTCCTGCTCTCCCGGAAGGAGCACGCATGACATCCCCCGCTTCCACCAGGCCCCCGAGCCGCCGTGCGCGCCCCGAGAAGGCGCTGCTGATCCTCGAGGACGGCACCGTCCTGCGCGGCTCCGCCTACGGCGCCCGCGGCTCCCGACTCGGCGAGGTCGTCTTCACCACCGGCATGACCGGTTACCAGGAGACCCTCTCGGACCCCTCCTACGCCGGACAGATCGTCGTGCAGACCGCCCCGCACATCGGCAACACCGGCGCCAACGCCGAGGACATGGAGTCGCGGAAGGTGTGGGTGCGCGGCTACGCCGTCCGCGACGCCAGCCGCATCGCCTCCTCGTACCGCGCCGAGCAGTCCCTGGACGAGCTGCTCATCGGCAGCGACATCGTCGGCATCAGCGATATCGACACCCGCATGCTGACCCGACGGCTGCGCGAGACCGGCTCCCTGCGCGGCGGGATCTTCTCCGGCGACGCCCTCGCCACCGCTGAGGCGCAGCTGCTCGCTCAGGTGCGCGAGCAGCCAGTGATGAACGGAGCGAGCTTTCTCGACGAGGTGACGATCGCCCAGCCGGTGGTCCTCGAGCCCGAGGGCGAGGTGCGCGCGACCGTCGCCGCCGTCGATCTGGGCATCAAGGGCGCCTCTCCGCGCAGCATGCTGGCCCGCGGGCTGCGGGTCCACCTGCTGCCGGCGTCCACCTCCCTCGAGGATCTGCTGGCGCTGGAGCCGGATGCCGTGTTCTTCTCCAACGGCCCCGGCGACCCCGCGGCCGCCACCACCCAGGTCGAGCTGCTGCGCGGCGTCCTGGACGCCGGAGTGCCCTTCTTCGGCATCTGCTTCGGCAACCAGCTGCTGGGCCGCGCCCTCGGCTTCGACACCTACAAGCTGAAGTTCGGCCACCGCGGCATCAACCAGCCCGTCCAGGACCGCGAGACCGGGCAGGTGGCGATCACCGCCCACAACCACGGCTTCGCCGTCGACCTCCCGCTCGAGGGCGAGCACACAGCCCCGCACGACGGTGGCCGCTATGGCCGCGTCACGGTCTCGCACGTGGGCCTGAACGACGACGTGGTCGAGGGGCTCCGCTGCCTCGACCGCCCCGCGTTCTCGGTCCAGTACCACCCCGAGGCGGCCGGCGGCCCGCACGACGCCTCGCCCCTTTTCGATCGACTGGCAGAGCTCGCGATCGCCCACCGCGCCGCCTCTGCCTCCAAGGAGTCCTGATGCCCCGTCGCCCCGACCTCTCCTCCGTCCTGGTCATCGGCTCCGGCCCGATCGTCATCGGCCAGGCCGCGGAGTTCGACTACTCCGGCACCCAGGCCTGCCGGGTGCTGCGCGAGGAGGGCCTGCGGGTCATCCTCGTCAACTCCAACCCGGCCACGATCATGACCGATCCGGAGATCGCCGATGCCACCTACATCGAGCCGATCGACCCGCAGATCATCCGCACCATCATCGAGAAGGAGCGGCCCGACGCGCTGCTGCCCACCCTCGGCGGGCAGACCGCGCTGAACGCCGCCATCGCCCTCGCCGAGAACGGCACGCTCGACGAGTTCGGCGTCGAGATGATCGGCGCCAGCCTCGACGCCATCAACAAGGCCGAGGACCGCCAGCTGTTCAAGGACGTCGTGGACCGGGTGGGCGGCGAATCGGCCCGCTCGAAGATCTGCCACACGGTGGACGATCTGCTCAAGGGCGCCGAGGAGCTCGGCTATCCGATGGTGGTGCGCCCCAGCTTCACCATGGGCGGCCTCGGCTCCGGCATGGCCTACGATGAGGCGGACCTGCGCCGCATCGGCGGCGACGGCCTGCACTACTCGCCCACCACCGAGGTGCTGCTGGAGGAGTCGATCCTCGGCTGGAAGGAGTTCGAGCTCGAGCTGATGCGCGATGGCGCCGACAACTGCGTCGTGATCTGCTCGATCGAGAACGTCGACCCCGTCGGTGTGCACACCGGCGACTCCGTGACCGTGGCCCCCGCCCTGACCCTCACCGATGTCGAGATGCAGACCCTGAGGGATCTCGGCATCGCCATCATCCGCGAGGTCGGGGTCGACACCGGCGGCTGCAACGTGCAGTTCGCGACCCACCCCGAGACCGGCCGCGTGGTGGTCATCGAGATGAACCCGCGCGTCTCCCGCTCCTCGGCACTGGCCTCGAAGGCCACCGGCTTCCCGATCGCCAAGATCGCCGCCCGCGTCGCCATCGGCTACACGCTGGATGAGATCCGCAACGACATCACCGGCACCACCCCGGCGAGCTTCGAGCCGGCGCTGGACTACGTCGTGGTCAAGGTCCCGCGCTTCGCCTTCGAGAAGTTCCCCGCCGCGGACTCGACGCTGACCACCACCATGAAGAGCGTCGGCGAGGCCATGGCGCTGGGCCGCAACTTCACCGAGGCCCTCGGCAAGGCGCAGCGCTCCATCGACGTCAAGGGCGCCGCCTTCTCGTACGAGGGGAACCCGCCCACCCCCGCCGAGGTGACCGAACTGCTGGATGCCTCCCGCATCCCGACCGCCGAGCGCCTGGTGGCCATCGGCCGGATCCTGTGGTCGGCCGCCGAGGGGATCGTGGACCCCGCGGAGACGATCGACCGGCTGGTCGAGGCCACCGCGATCGACCGCTGGTTCCTCGACCAGATGCTGATCATCGCCGAGCTCGCCGCCGAGATCCGCGCCGCCGACGTGCTCGATGCCGACCTGCTGTCCCTGGCCAAGCGCCACGGGCTCTCCGACGACCAGATCGGCGCTCTGAGCAGCCACAGCGGCGACGTGGTCAAGGGGGTGCGCGAGGCGCTCGGCATCAACCCGGTCTTCAAGACGGTCGACACCTGCGCCGCGGAGTTCGCCTCCGCCACCCCGTACCACTACTCGACCTACGACCAGGAGACCGAGGTCGAGCCGCGCGAGCGCCCCGCGGTGCTGATCCTCGGCTCGGGTCCCAACCGCATCGGCCAGGGCATCGAGTTCGACTACTCCTGCGTCCACGCCGCGATCGCGCTGGGCAACCCGGAGCTGCCCGGCGGCGGCTACGAGACCGTGATGATCAACTGCAACCCCGAGACGGTCTCGACCGACTACGACATCGCCGACCGGCTCTACTTCGAGCCGCTCACCTTCGAGGACGTGGTCGAGGTCTACGAGGCGGAGAAGGCCGCTGGACCGGTCGCCGGCGTCATCGTCCAGCTGGGAGGACAGACCCCGCTCGCGCTCGCCCGCCGGCTCGAGGCCGCAGGACTGCCGATCATCGGCACCAGTCCTGCCGCCATCGACAACGCCGAGGACCGCGGCCACTTCGGTGCGCTGCTGGCCGAGGCGAACCTGCCGGCGCCCCCGTACGGAACCGCCTGGGGCCTCAGCGACGCGACCGAGGTCGCCGCGAAGGTCGGCTACCCGGTGCTGGTGCGCCCGAGCTATGTGCTCGGCGGTCGCGGTATGGAGATCGTCTTCGACGAGGCGGGCCTGATCGATTACGTCAGCCGCAACCTGCCCGAGGGCGGTCGTGCCGAGGCCCCGATCCTCATCGACAGCTTCCTGGACACCGCGATCGAGATCGACGTCGACGCCCTCTACGACGGCACCGACCTGTACCTCGGCGGGGTCATGGAGCACATCGAGGAGGCCGGGATCCACTCCGGCGACTCGGCCTGCACCCTGCCGCCGGTCACGCTCTCGGACGCGGTGCTGGAGCGGATCCGCACCTCGACCCTCGCGATCGCCGAGGGCGTGGGCGTGCGCGGACTGCTGAACATCCAGTACGCCCTCTCCCACGGAGTCCTCTACGTGCTCGAGGCCAATCCTCGCGCCTCCCGCACCGTGCCCTTCGTCGCCAAGGCCACGGGCGTCCCGCTCTCCCAGGCCGCGGCCCTGCTGATGGCCGGCACCTCGATCGCGGAGCTGCGCCGCGGGGGAGTGCTGCCGGCCGAGGGCGACGGTGCGGACCTGCCCGACGACTCACCGATCGCGGTCAAGGAGGCGGTGCTCCCCTTCAAGCGCTTCCGCACCCATGAGGGACGTGCGGTGGACTCCGTGCTGGGACCGGAGATGCGCTCCACCGGCGAAGTGATGGGACTGGACTCCACCTTCCCGCTGGCCTTCGCCAAGTCACAGCTGGCGATCTCCGGCCAGGGCCTGCCCACCTCCGGCACCGCCTTCGTGTCGGTCTCCGACCGGGACAAGCGCTCCCTGCCGCTGCCGGTGGCGCGGCTGGCGGCCCTCGGTTTCGAGATCCTCACCACCGCCGGGACCGGCCGGGTGCTGCGTCGCTACGGCATCCCCTGCCGGGTGCTGCGCAAGGCCTCCGAGCCGGGCGAGGACGCCAGCGTCATCGAGCTGATCGAGAACAGCAGGGTGGATCTTGTGCTGAACACTCCCTCGGGCTCCAACGCCCGGGTGGACGGCTACGCCATCCGCGCCGCGGCCACCAGCATGGACGTCCCGATGATCACCACCCTGCAGGAGTTCCAGGCGGCGGTGCAGGCGATCGAGGCCCGACCGGTGGAGCCCTTCGAGGTCACCAGCCTGCAGGACCACACCGCACGCCTGGCGGCGGCCCGCGCCGCTCAGCTCAGCGCATGACCGAGGCGGAGCGCAGCCAGGTGGGGGCGCAGACCTTCGGGGAGCAGCTCCGCCGAGCGGTGGCGACCCACGGCCGGGTGGTCGCCGGCATCGACCCGCACACCTCCCTGCTGGAGGCGTGGTCGCTGCCGGACACTCCTGAGGGTCTGCGGGAGTTCTCCCGGATCGCGCTGGCCGCGGTCGCCGGGTCGGTCGCGGCGATCAAGCCGCAGTCGGCCTTCTTCGAGCGCTACGGCGCCGCGGGGGTCGCGGTGCTCGAGGAGCTGCTGGCTGCCAGCCGCGAGGCGGGGGTGCTGACGATCCTCGACGTCAAGCGCGGCGACATCGGCTCCACCATGGGCGCCTACGCCCAGGCGCACCTGCTGCCGGGCGCCCCGCTGGAGGCCGATGCGATCACTCTCAGCCCGTACCTCGGGGCCGGCTCCCTCGCTCCGGCCGCGCAGCTCGCCGCCGAGCACGGCAAGGGCCTGTTCCTGCTGGCGCTCACCTCGAACCCGGACGGGCCGCAGGTCCAGCACGCGCGAACGGCGAGCGACACGCCGGTGGCGCTGGAGATCGCGCGACACGCCGAGCGGATCGGGAATGCCGGACCGGGCCAGTGGTCGAACGTGGGCCTGGTGGTCGGTGCGACCGTCGGCGGCGCGTATCGGGAGCTGGGACTGGACCGCGTCGCACCGTCCGTCCCGCTGCTGGCACCCGGCTTCGGAGCACAGGGCGCGGGCCCGGCGCAGCTCCCCGAGGTCTTCGGAGAAAACGCAGGTCATGTCCTGGTTTCGCTCTCTCGCGGGCTGCTGTCCGCAGGCCCGGACGAGGCGGCGCTGCGGGCCCGCGCCGAGGAGCTGCGGGCGGACTACGTCTGAGCGGACGCCGCCCGGGCCGACGCCTCCCGGCAGTGGTCCGCAGCGGCGGTCGGCAGGCCCGTCGCGGGCCTCGATCCGCACCGGACCAGCGACGGAGCGTGTCAATCGTGCGCTCCGCCACGAATATGGGGTTACGCTCTTCCCACACCGAGGTCCTCCCGGATCTCCACGTCCCCAGCAAGAGAACAAGAGGTAAGAACAGTGGCTCTCCCTCCCCTCACCCCTGAGCAGCGGGCCGACGCCCTGAAGAAGGCCGCCGAGGCTCGTCGCGAGCGCGCCGCCATCAAGGGCCGTCTGAAGGACAGCGCCGGTCACCGCAGCGAAGAGATCAAGAAGGTCCTCAAGGAGGCCGAGACCAACGAGATCGTCGGTCGTCTGCGCGTCTCCGCACTGCTGGAGGCCCTGCCGGGCGTCGGCAAGGTCAAGGCGCAGCAGATCATGGAGGAGATCGGCATCTCGCCCTCCCGCAAGATCCGTGGCCTCGGCTCGCACCAGGCAGAGAAGCTCGTCGCGCACTTCGCAGAGTGAATGAATCCTCCACCGGGGCCGACGCCGTCACGGCATCGGCCCCGGTCACCGTTCTGGCCGGTCCCACCGCGGTCGGCAAGGGCACCGTTTCCGCGGCGATCCGGGCCCGATATCCCGAGATCTGGCTGTCCGTCTCCGCGACCACCCGCGCCCCGCGCCCCGGCGAGGTCGACGGCGTCCACTACCGCTTCGTGAGCGAGGAGGAGTTCTCCTCCCTGATCGAGAACGGTCAGATGCTGGAGTGGGCCGTGGTGCACGGGCGCAACAAGTACGGCACCCCGCGCGGCCCCGTCGAGCAGAAGGTCACCGAAGGGCGGCCGGTGCTGCTGGAGATCGATCTGGCCGGCGCCCGGCAGGTGCGAGAGTCCCTGCCGGAGGCGCAGTTCGTCTTCCTGGCCCCACCGGACTGGGGCACGCTCGTGCACCGACTGGTGGGCCGCGGCACGGAGGACGCCGAAGAGCGCGAGCGCCGCCTGGCGACCGCGCGGGTCGAGCTCGCCGCGGAGTCCGAGTTCGACGTCACCATCGTCAACGACACCGTGGACCGGGCCGCCGATGAGCTCGCCCGCCTGCTCGGCGTGCGCGACCTCACCTGAGCCCCGGGGCCCTCGCCCTCGCCCCTGACCGGGGAAGGGCGTATCCTGAGGCGTCGCACGTCATATCTCACGAAGGGACATCCGTGGCCGGAACAGTCGCACAGCCCGAAGGCATCACGAACCCCCCGATCGACCGTCTGCTCGAGACCGTCGACTCGAAGTACGCCCTGGTGCTGTACGCCTCCCAGCGCGCACGCCAGATCAACTCGTACTACTCGCAGCTCTCCGAGGGCCTGCTGGAGTTCGTCGGCCCGCTGGTGGACGTCGAGAACCAGGAGAAGCCGCTCTCGATCGCTCTGCGCGAGATCGACGAGAGCCTGCTCACGGTCCGCGAGATCGACGAGGAGGAGTACGCCGCGCAGAACGAGCCGGACCCCAACGCGCCGGCCCCGCTGATGCTCGGTGATGACGCCCCCGAGATCTCGTCGACCGAGATCCCGTCGACCGATTTCCCGCTCTGATCCGGGCCCTCGCCGGATGATCCGATGAGCAGCGAGCTGCGCACCCTCGCCGGTGCCCGCGTCCTGGTCGGTGTCGGGGGAGGAATCGCCGCATACAAGACCGCGCACCTGGTGCGCGGTCTTGTCGGTGAAGGGGCCGACGTGCGCGTCATCCCCACCACCGCCTCCCTCGAGTTCGTCGGGGCGGCGACCTGGGAGGCGCTCAGCCACCACCGGGTGCTCACCTCGGTCTTCGAGGACGTCGAGGAGGTCGCGCACGTCCGTCTCGGCCAGGAAGCCGATCTGGTGGTGATCGCGCCGGCCACCGCGGACCTGCTGGCGCGGCTGCGCATCGGCCGCGCCGATGACCTGCTGACCGCCTCCGCCCTGGTGACCCGCGCCCCGATCGTGGTGGCACCGGCGATGCACACCGAGATGTGGGAGCACCCCTCCGCGGTCGAGAACGTCGCGGTGCTGCGCGAGCGCGGCCTCACGGTGCTCGAACCGGCCGTCGGCCGGCTCACCGGCCCCGACTCCGGCCCCGGCCGGCTCCCCGAGCCCGAGGCGATCCTCGAGGCCGCGCGTGCCGCGATCGCTGCACCCCGGGACGAGCGCGGCGGCGTGCGCCGTGACCTCGTCGGCCGGGAGCTGCTGATCACCGCCGGCGGCACCCGCGAGGACCTCGACCCGGTCCGCTTCCTCGCCAACCATTCCTCCGGCCGGCAGGGCTGGGCGCTCGCCCACGCCGCTCTCGTGCGCGGCGCCCGCGTGCGTCTGGCCGCCGCGAACGTGGACCTGGAGACGCCGCCGGGCGCCCAGCGCCTGGACGTGGGCAGCGCCGCCGAGCTCGCCGCACTGGTCGCCGAGCACCGCGACCAGGTCGACGCTCTCGTGATGGCCGCCGCAGTGGCGGACTTCACCGCCGCAGAGCGGGCGGAGTCCAAGATCAAGAAGGACGAGTCCGCCGGGGACGGGAGCGACGCCGTGCCCGCGCTCGCCCTGCGCCGCACCCAGGACATCCTGCGACACAGTGTGCTCGAGCGCACGGGGTCCGCAGCGACCCGCCCGGCGATCGTCGGATTCGCTGCCGAGACCGGGTCGGTGGGCACCAGCGCCCTCGACCTCGCCCGCCAGAAAGCGCGCCGCAAGGGCGCGGACCTGCTGGTCTTCAACGATCTCACCGCCGGGGTGTTCGGCGCCCCCGACAACTCCGTGCGGATCCTGGACCGCCACGGCGAGGAGGTCGCCCGCGCCACGGGCTCCAAGACGCTCGTCGCCCACGCCGTCCTCGACGAACTCCTGCCCACCCTGGCGGAAGTACCCTGATCCCCATGACCACCAGCGAGCTGCGCACCTTCACGTCCGAATCGGTCACCGAAGGGCACCCCGACAAGATCTGCGACCAGATCTCCGACGCCATCCTCGATGATCTGCTCGCCCAGGACAGAGACGCCCGCGTGGCCGTGGAGACCATGGTGACCACCGGCCTGGTCCACGTCGCCGGCGAGGTCCGCACCAGCGGTTACAGCGACGTCGCCACGATCGTGCGCGACGTGATCCGCGAGATCGGCTACGACTCCTCCGAGAAGGGCTTCGACGCCGACTCCTGCGGCATCGAAGTCTCCATCGGCGCCCAGTCCCCGGACATCGCCCGGGGCGTCGACAGCTCCTTCGAGACGCGCGGGGACGTGGCGGCCGAGGCCTTCGCGAAGCTCGGCGCCGGGGACCAGGGGCTCATGTTCGGCTACGCCTGCCGCGACACCCCCGAGCTGATGCCGCTGCCGATCCACTCCGCCCACCGCCTCACCCGCAACCTCTCCGCGGCCCGCCGCGACGAGGTGCTCCCGTACCTGCGCCCGGACGGCAAGACCCAGGTCTCGATCGGCTACGACGAGGACGGCGTGGCCCGCAGCGTCGACGCGATCGTGGTCTCCACCCAGCACAGCGAAGAGGTGGATCTCGACAGCCAGCTGGCACCGGCGATCTCGAAGGTCGTCATCGCCCCGGTGCTCGAGGACCTCGAGGCGCAGGGCCTGGACACCTCGGGCGTCGCCATCCACATCAATCCCTCCGGCCGCTTCGTGCTCGGCGGCCCCAAGGGCGATGCCGGGCTGACCGGCCGCAAGATCATCGTGGACACCTACGGCGGCATGGCCCGTCACGGCGGCGGCGCGTTCTCCGGCAAGGATCCCTCCAAGGTGGACCGCTCCGGTGCCTACGCGATGCGCTGGGTGGCCAAGAACATCGTCGCGGCGGGGCTCGCCGACCGCTGCGAGGTGCAGGTCGCCTATGCCATCGGCGTCGCCGAGCCGGTGGGCCTGTACGTCGAGACCTTCGGCACCGGGCACGTCCCCTCGCACCAGATCGCCGCCGCTGTGCGCAAGGTCTTCGACCTGCGCCCGGCTGCGCTCATCGATGCCCTGGACCTGCTGCGTCCGATCTACTCGCTCACCTCCGTGCACGGCCACTTCGGCCGGGAGCTGCCCGAGTTCACCTGGGAGCGCAGTGACCGCGCCGGGGAGCTGGAGCGCGCGCTGTGACCACGCCCGACCCCGCCGCCCCGGCGACTGCCGCGACCGAGGCCGGCCTCGACCCCGCCCTCGCCTCCCGCCTCAAGCACGACGATGCCGGACTGCTCACCGCCGTGGTGCAGGACGCCTCCGACCAGCGCGTGCTGATGGTCGGCTGGATGGACGACGAGGCACTGCGCCGCACCCTGACCACCGGACGGGTCACCTACTGGTCCCGCTCCCGCAGCGAGTACTGGCGCAAGGGGGACACCAGCGGGCACGTCCAATGGGTCCGCTCGATCGCCCTGGACTGCGATGGCGACACCCTGCTGGTGAGCGTCGACCAGGTCGGCGCGGCCTGTCACCGCGGCACCGACACCTGCTTCGACGGCGGCGACCTGGGCGCCCTCGTCCTTCCCCCTACGGAGCGCACTGCATGACTGATCTCCCTGCCCGTCCCGAGGCCTATCCCGAGCAGGTCGGCGGCCGAGAGGGCGATGCGCTCGGCGTGATCGTCCCGGACCGCGAGACCTTCCGGACGCTGGCCGCCCAGCAGCGCGTGGTCCCGCTCAGCATGCGCCTGCTGGCCGATGAGGACACCCCGGTCTCCCTCTATCGTCGGCTGACCGCCGACGGCGACACCCGCGGCACCTTCCTGCTCGAATCCGCCGGGGAGGGCGAGGCCTCGCGCTTCTCGATCATCGGCACCCGGGCCCGGGCCGTCCTCACCGAACGTGACGGCCAGGCCCACTGGCGCGGTGACGTCCCCACCGGGGTCCCCACCTCGGGCAGCCCCGTCGAGGCGCTGCGCGCAGTCACCAGCGCGTTCCGTGCGGCTCGCCAGCCCCACCTGCCGCCCTTCTCCGGCGGGATGGTCGGCTTCGTCGCCTACGACGCGGTCCGTCATTGGGAGAAGCTCGCGGACTCTCCGCCCGACGAGATCGGCCTGCCCGACCTCTCGATGCTGCTGGCGCAGGACGTCGTGGTCCACGACGCCCACGACTCCACCGTGGTGCTGGTCGCCAACGCCCTGAACCTCAACGCCACCGACGACGGCGTCGATGCCGCCTACGACGAGGCGCTGGCCCGGCTGGAGAGCATGCGCGAGCGGTTGCGCACCCCGGTCGACGGCGGCCCGGTGGTGTACGAGACCGTGCGGGAGCTCGACCCCAAGGCACGCACCTCGCAGCTCGAGTACGAGGAGGCCGTGCACGAGGCGGTCCGCGACATCATCGACGGTGAGATCTTCCAGGTCGTCCCCTCGCAGCGGTTCTCGCTGCCGATCGCGGCGGATCCCCTGGACGTCTACCGGGTGCTGCGGCGGATGAATCCGAGCCCGTACATGTATCTGCTGCGCACGGTGGACGCCGAGGGCGAGCCCATCGACGTCGTCGGCGCGAGCCCGGAATCGCTGGTCAGCGTGCGAGGGGCCACCGCCACCACCCATCCGATCGCGGGCTCGCGACCGCGCGGCGCCACCCCGGAGGAGGACGAGCGGCTCGGGACCGAGCTGCTGGCCGACCCCAAGGAGCGCTCCGAGCACCTGATGCTCGTCGACCTCGCCCGCAACGACCTGCAGAAGTTCTGTGCCCCCGGCACCGTGGTGGTGCGCGACTTCATGCACCTCCAGCGCTTCTCCCACATCCAGCACATCGTCTCCACCGTCACCGGGCACCTGCGGGGCGACGTCGAGGCCTACGACGCCCTGCGTGCCACATTCCCTGCGGGCACCCTCTCCGGGGCCCCGAAGCCCTCTGCCATGCGGATCATCGACGGGCTCGAGCCGGTCCGGCGCGGCGTCTACGGAGGCACCGTGGGGTACTTCGACTTCGCCGGCGACATGGACATGGCGATCGCGATCCGCACCGCCGTCATCAAGGACGGCACCGCCCACGTCCAGGCAGGTGGGGGAGTGGTCGCCGACTCCGACGCGACCATGGAGTACCGCGAGACCCAGTCCAAGGCTGCCGCCGCACTGCGGGCTGCCGCGGCCGCCGACACGCTCCGCCGGGCATGAGCGCGCAGGAACCCGCTGCGCGGCGCTCGCTGCCCGGTCGGCGCCTCACCGTCCTCGCCGGCACTGCGGCCTCCGCGCTGCTGGCCGGCACCACCCGCACCACCTGGATCGACGCGGCCGCACCGGACCTGACCGGCACCATCCAGCAGGTTGACGTGCCCGGTGCGGAGGCGGCGCCGGCGGTGCTCGCCCTGGCGCTGGTGGCGATCGCCGCCTCGCTGGCCACCTCGCTGCCTTCTGCCTGGCTGCGCTTCCTGACCGGTCCGGTGCTGCTGCTGACCGGCGGCGGAGCGGTCGTGGCGGCGCTCGGCGCCGTGCGGGATCCGGGCGGCGCCGCGGGCACTGCCACTGCCACCGCCACCGGTGTCGCCGGCTCCGCGCTCGAGGCCGAGGTCACCGCGTGGCCGTTGCTGACCCTGGTGCCCGCGCTCGCGGTGCTGGCGGTCGGGGTGCTGGTGCTGCTCGCCGGGGGCACCTGGCCCCGCCGCGACCGGTACCGCAGCGCCGCCGTCACCGTCGCCGCGGATCCTGCGGAGGATCCCGCGGCCGCCTGGGACGCCCTCACCCGCGGCGAGGAC
Organism: Brachybacterium sp.; assembly: GCA_030457675.1. Lineage (GTDB taxonomy): Bacteria > Actinomycetota > Actinomycetes > Actinomycetales > Dermabacteraceae > Brachybacterium. The sequence continues at coordinate 13,900 of JAKDUN010000020.1, forward strand.
CCCAGCATGGACCCCAGCAGCGAGGACCCCAGCAGCGCGGAGCTCAGCGAGGAGGCGCCGCAGGGACCGCCGTCCGCGAACCCTCAGGATCCCTCCGGAACGGACGCGCCCCCGCCGCCGCGGTGATACCGCTCACCAGGTGCGCGACACCTCGCGCGCAGGGATGGACGATGCACTATCCAGCACGCGCTCGCGTGGCACAATGGCCGGGAACGGGACCCTGACTGGAGAAGGATCATGCCGAAGAGCTATGCAGTGCCGCCGCCGCCCCATCACAACGAGGGCAAGACCGTCGCGGCCTGGACCATGAACCTCGGCATCGTGCTGGGCTCCCTCGCGATCGGCATCGGCATGGTCGTGGGTGACCTGAGCGTCCTGATCTGGGTGGGTGCCGCCGTGGTCCTGGTGGCCATCATCACCGGCGTGGTGCTGTCGTTCACCGGCCTCGGCCAGCCGCGCCACTACGGCCATGCGCAGGCCGCGGCCACCGCTGACGGCAGCTCCGACCACAATGCGCGCTCCGCCCGGCCCGCCGAGGCCGACGCGAGGTGACCTCGTCGGCGCGGCAGGAGCACGGTGCGCCCGTGTCCGTCGCCCCCGCACGGGGCCTGCGCCGGGTGCTGCTCCCGCTGGCGATCGGTGCCTCGGGCCTCGCTCTCGCCGCTGTGGTGCAGCAGGTCTTCGATCCGTTCCGCACCCACATCCCGTTGTGCGTGCTGAATCACCTCACCGGTCTGGAGTGCCCCGGCTGCGGCGCGATCCGCTCCGTGCACGCCCTGCTCGCTGGCGATCCGCTGCTCGCCCTGCGCAGCAACGCCCTGGTGACGATCGCGATCCCGCTGGCCGCGATCGGCATGACGGCGTGGGTCGTGCGGCGCTGGCGCGGGCTGCGCACAGATCTGATGCCCTCGATGAGGGTGATGCTGGTGCTGCTCGGGATCGCCGTGCTGTACACCGTGCTGCGGAACCTGCCGATGTTCTGGTTCCTGGCCCCGATCTCCCTCGTCGGCGGCTGACCCCGCCACCGACACCCGTGGCGGCGCCCCGGCGACCCGCCATCCCGACCTGCTGCAGGAGGCCTGTGTGACCACCACCGGAACCGTCCTCGACGAGATCATCGTCGGCGTGAGGGAGGATCTGGCACCCCGTCGCGCGGCGGTGTCCGATGCGGAGATCGCACGCCTGGCCGCCGCTGCCCCGCCGGCGCTGGATGCCGCCGCACGGCTGCGCGGCGACGGCACCACCATGGGGCTGATCGCCGAGGTCAAGCGCTCCAGCCCATCGAAAGGGGCGCTCGCCGACATCCCCGAGCCCGCCGAGCTCGCCGCGATCTACGCATCCTCCGGTGCCTCCGCGATCAGCGTCCTGACCGAGCAGCGCCGTTTCCGCGGCACCCTCGCCGATCTCGATGCGGTGCGCGCCCGGGTCGACGTCCCGGTGCTGCGCAAGGACTTCGTGGTCGAGCCGTACCAGGTGATCGAGGCGCGCGCCCACGGCGCTGACCTGGTGCTGCTGATCGTCGCCGCGCTCGAGGACGCCCAGCTGCGGGAGCTGTACGACCTCGTCCGCGAACTCGGCATGCAGGCGCTCGTGGAGATCCATACCGCGCCCGAGCTCGAGCGCGCGCTCGACCTCGGCGCAGACATCATCGGCGTCAACGCCCGCAATCTCAAGGACCTCACCGTCGACCTCGACCGGGCGGCGGACCTGCTGCGCCGGATCCCCGCCGGACCGCTCGCGATCGGCGAGTCGGCGGTGCTCACGCTCGCCGACGTCGAGGCCTACGCCGCCGCCGGCGCTGACGCCGTCCTTGTCGGCGAGGCACTGGTCACCTCCGGCGACGCCGCCGGCGCCGTCGGCTCGTACCGTCGGGTGGCCCGCCGCGGCCGCCCCCTCCCGGAAGGAGCTCAGGCATGAGCAGCCCCGATCCCGAGCGCGACAGTCTCCAGGACGTCCTCCTCGATCTCGCTCGCCCCACCACCGAGCTGCGCTCCGAGACCGGTCCCTATTTCGGCGACTTCGGGGGCCGCTTCCTCCCCGAGGCGCTGGTGCCCGCGCTCGATGAGCTCATCGAGGTGTACGAGAAGGCGATCATCGACCCGGAGTTCACCGTGGAGCTGCGGAGGCTGGCCACCGAGTACACCGGGCGCCCCTCCCTGCTCTCCGAGGCCCCGCGGTTCTCGAAGCTCGCCGGCGGCGCCCGGATCCTGCTCAAGCGGGAGGACCTCAACCACACCGGCAGCCACAAGATCAACAACGTGCTGGGACAGGCCCTGCTGACCAAGCGCATGGGCAAGACCCGCCTGATCGCGGAGACCGGTGCCGGCCAGCACGGCGTCGCCACCGCCACCGCCGCGGCGCTGTTCGGTCTGGACTGCACCATCTACATGGGCGGTGAGGACACCGAGCGCCAGGCGCTCAACGTCGCCCGGATGCGGCTGCTGGGCGCGGAGGTGGTCCCCGTCCAGCAGGGCTCGCGCACGCTGAAGGACGCGATCAACGAGGCCTTCCGTGACTGGGTCGCCAACGTCGAGACCACCCACTACCTGCTGGGCACCGTCGCCGGCCCGCACCCCTTCCCGGCGATGGTCCGCGACTTCCATCGCATCATCGGTGAGGAGGCACGTGCCCAGACCCTGGAGCGGGTGGGTCGCCTGCCCGATGCGGTCGTCGCCTGCGTGGGCGGCGGCTCCAACGCGATGGGGATCTTCCACGCCTTCCTCGACGACACCGACCCGGTGGTGCGGCTGGTCGGCTGCGAGGCCGGCGGGGACGGGATCGCCTCCGGCCGCCATTCCGCGACCCTCAACGGCGGCTCCGCCGGGGTGCTGCACGGCGCCCGCAGCTTCGTGATGCAGGATGAGGACGGCCAGACCGTCGAATCCCACTCCATCTCGGCGGGCCTGGACTATCCCAGCGTCGGTCCCGAGCACGCCTGGCTCGCGGACATCGGCCGCGCCGAGTACCGGGTGGTCGAGGACGGGCCCGCCATGGACGCCTTCGCCCTGCTGTCCATGACCGAGGGCATCATGCCCGCGATCGAATCCGCCCACGCCCTGGCCGGGGCACTCCAGCTCGGACGCGAGCTCGGGGAGGACGCCGTGATCCTGGTGAGCCTCTCCGGCCGCGGCGACAAGGACGTCGACACCGCGTCGACCTGGTTCGGCCTGGTGGGGGAGGAGCCCGCCCGCGCCGACCTCTCCGTGCTGCGCGCCGCCGCCCGTGAGACCAGCGCCGAGACGGCAGCCCCGACGCACGAGGAGTCCCGATGACCACCGCCGACACCGACCGGCTGCGTGCCGATGAGGTCCTGGACCGCGCCCGCTCCGAGAACCGGGCCGCCCTGATCGGCTATCTGCCGGTCGGCTACCCCGATCTCGGACGCTCGATCGAGGCCGCCCGGATCCTCATCGACCACGGCGCCGACATGATCGAGCTGGGCCTGCCCTACTCCGACCCCGTCATGGACGGTGCCGTGATCCAGCAGGCGGCCTCCGCCGCCCTGGCCGGTGGCACCCGCACCCGCCACGTGCTCGAGGCCGTCGAGGCGCTCTCCGGCCGCGGCGCCGCGATCATGGTGATGAGCTACTGGAACCCGCTCCTCGCCTACGGCCCCGACTCCTTCGCCCGCGACCTCGCGGCCGCCGGCGGCGCCGGGGCGATCACCCCGGACCTCATCCCCGACGAGGGCGCCGACTGGATCGCCGCCAGCGAGGAGCACGGGGTGGACCGGGTGTTCCTGGTGGCCCCGAGCTCCCCGCGCGACCGTCTCGAACATGTGGCCTCGCACACACGCGGCTTCGTCTACGCCGCGAGCACCATGGGCGTCACCGGCACCCGTGCGAGCGTCTCCGCCGCCACGGAGAGCCTGGTCGAGAGGACCCGCGCGGCCGGCGCGAAGAACGTCTGCGTGGGGCTGGGCGTCTCGAACGGTGAACAGGCCGCGCAGGTGGGCGCGTACGCTGATGGGGTGATCGTCGGATCCGCCTTCGTGCGCGCGCTGATCGAGAACGAGGGCGCCGACGCGGCAGCCCGCGCCGCCCTGGCGGCGGTGGCCGATGATCTGCGAGCCGGCGTCGAACGCGCCCGTACCGAGACCTGAGGGGAGCACGGACATGATCCCCAGCCCCGCGATCTCCGCGCTCTCCCTCGGGCCGCTGACGATCCACTTCTACGCCCTGTGCATCCTCTCCGGGATCGCGGTGGCGATGTGGTGGGCGACCAAGCGCTGGGAGAAGCGGGGCGGAGACGGTGACACCTTCTTCGACATCATCTTCGTGGCGATCATCGCCGGCATCGTCGGCTCCCGCATCTGGCACGTGCTCACCTCGCCCGCGCCCTTCTTCGGTCCCGAGGGGGACCCGCTGTCCGTGCTGTACATCTGGCAGGGCGGTCTCGCGATCTACGGCGGCGTGGCCGGCGGCGCGCTCGCGGTCTGGTTCATGGCTCGCCTCAAGGGCGTCTCCTTCACCGCCCTGGCGGACACCGTCGCCCCCACCCTGCTGGCGGCCCAGATCCTGGGCCGCTTCGGCAACTGGTTCAACCAGGAGCTCTACGGCCCGCCGCTGGATGCCTGGTGGGCATGGGACGTGACCTGCGAGTCGAATGGCGCGACCATCGGCGGCTGCGTCCCCGGGACCTACCACCCCACCTTCCTGTACGAGCAGCTCTGGATGCTCGCGGGGCTCGCCGTCCTGCTGCTGCTCAGCCGCCGCCACCAGTGGGCCGGCGGCCGGGTGTTCTGGGCCTACGTCGCGATCTACTCCACCGGTCGCGCCCTCGTCGATGCGATCCGCTCCGAGCCGGTGCTGATGATCGGCCCGCTGCGCATCCACACCCTGGTCGCGATCGTGATGGCGCTGGTCGGCATCGCCATGTTCCTGTACCTCACCCGCCGCAAGCAGCAGCGCGGGGGAGAGGTCGTCGCCGCCGACGGTTCCTTCGCGCTGCCCGCGCAGACCGAGGGCAACGGCCCTGACGAGGACGAGATCGAGAAGTCCGGCACGCCTCCTTCCGCCGGCCCCGACCCGGCGCCCGAACCCTAGGGACCGCACCCGGAGCGATGCAGATCGCCGGCACGGGAGGCGCCCCCGGGACCGGGTGCACGTCGTCACGACGACCCCGTCACTGGCCGCCCACCCGGAAGGGCTCAGGCATCATGCTCCCCCTCACCTCACGCTTCTCCACCCTCCCCGCCCCTCACGGGCTCTACCACCCCGGCTCCGAGGT
>JAKDUN010000326.1 GCA_030457675.1 Brachybacterium sp.
TCACCGCAGGCCACATGCCCTTGGGGCAGATGCTCATCAGGTTCGCGGCGTAGTGAGTGCGGCACCGCTGCCACGACGCGCCGGGCAGGTGAGCGGCGATCGCCTCGACCAACCCGGCATGAGCGTCGGAGGTCACCAGACGAACTCCGCCCAGCCCGCGGGCGACCAGGTCAGCGAAGAAGCTGCTCCATGCCGCACCCGTCTCGGAGGTCGCGACGCGCATGCCGAGCACTTCGCGGTGGCCGTCGCCGTTGACGCCGGTCGCGACCAGGACGACCGCGTTGATCACCCGCCCACCCTCGCGGACCTTCATCGTCAGTGCATCGGCGGCGACGAAGGTGAACGGTCCGGCAGCGTCCAGGGGACGATGGCGGAACTGTTCAACGTGCTCGTCGAGATCGGCTGCCATGCGGCTGACCTGCGACTTCGACATCGAGTTGATGCCGAGGGTCTTGACCAGTTTGTCCATGCGGCGGGTGGAAACACCGGCGAGGTAGCAGTCCGCGACCACGGTGATCAGCGCGGATTCGGCGCGTTTGCGGCGCTCGAGGAGCCAATCGGGGAAGTACGTACCGGTGCGGTACTTGGGGACGGCGACGTCGATCGTGCCCACGCGAGTATCGAGGTCGCGGTGGCGATACCCGTTGCGCTGGACGGTCCGGTCGGGGCTCGGTCGGCCGTATTCCGCGCCGGCGACCGCGTCGGCGTCCGCGGAGAGGAGCTCGTTGATGATCCGTTGCAGCATCGTGCGCATCAGATCCGGGGAGGCTTCGGCAAGGGCTTCGCCGAGCAGGCCGTGAGGGTCGACAATATGAGGAGCGGTCATCGTGATGACTCCGTTCGAGAGTGCTGTGAGAGGTTCACTCGAAGGATCACACGGTGACCGCGTCCTCGTACGGGACGATCACGGGGCCACCGCGCTACACCACTATGCGGGACTCAACTGCCCGGTGCGGCCCGGTGCGGCTCGGTGCGGCCCGCGGTCGGGCCACAGCCGGCCCGCTCGCGGGCGCTCGCCGTCGACGTGCCGGTTCGGGTGACGATCCGGCCGACGGACCAACGAGCCGTAGGTTGATACCGCGACGCGGAGCGAGTCGTAGGAATGCCGCACCATGGCCGCCCCTGGCGCACGCTACCTACGCCTCGATCACCCCCACCGCACGCTCCCTACGCCTCGATCACCCCCACCGCACGCTGCCTACGCCTCGACCACCTGCACGGCAGCCCCCGCAGCCCGTCGTCCTCCAGCCTGTGGAGGAAGCCCGGAGGGCGCTGTGGCCTGCACGGTGTGGATGACCGACCAGCGGACGTGCTCGTCACCGGAGGCTGTGCGCATGCCACGCCACCGTCGACCCCTGTCCGAGCTCCTCACCGTCGGTGCGTTCACGACCGCCGAGGCGCGGTCGGCCGGCATCGACCCGCGTCGCCTCTCCGCCCCGGAGGCCACCCGACTTTCCCGTGGCGTCTACGCGTCTCTCCGCGGTGACGTCACCGAGCACGAGATCGTGAGGGCCTATCAGCGCTCCACACCGGATGCCGTGGCCTGCCGGAACACCGCCGCACGCCTTCTCGGGCTCCCGCTCCCGCTGGGAACGCTGGACTGGTCGCTCGAGAACCGACGCTTCCTGGTTCATCTCTCCTACGGCAGCACGCATCGGCACAGCTCCGGGCGACTCCGCTGGAGTCAGCTCGATCTCGGGCCGGAGGAGATCATCACGGAGGACGGGGTGCGGGTCACATCGCGCCCGCGCACCCTGCTCGATCTCGCCGGCAATTCCGCCTCGTTCAGCGTCGACGACCTGGTGGTCATCGGCGACCACCTGGTGAGGGTTCCCCGGCGACGTTTCGAGAACCGCACGGAGCCCTTCGCCACGATCGAGGAGCTGCGACAACTGTCGGCGCGGCATGCGGGGCGCGGAGCGCGGAGGCTGCGACGGGCGCTGGAGCTCGTGGTCATCGGCAGCGACTCTCCTGCCGAGACCAGACTGCGACTGGCGATACTCCGTGCCGGCCTGCCGGCACCACAGGTGAATGTGCGGATCTTCGACGGAACGTCCGACCTCGGGCAGCCCGATCTCTCCTGGCCGGAGTGGATGGTCTGCATCGAGCACGAAGGTCCTCATCACCGGACCCCGCAGCAGCAGGAGAAGGACATCGAGCGTGGCGAGCGTCGCCGGGACCACGGTTGGATCGAGCTGCAGACCACTGCACGGGATCTTCGCGACACGGCCGCTCGAGGAGTACGACGCGCCGAGGAGAAGCTGCGCCAGCACGGTTGGCCCGACGCCGCCCGACTCGGGGTGGATCACTCGGGAGAACTCCCCACCGAGGAATCGAGACGTAGGTGAGATACCGCCAACGCCCTCATGCGGCACTGTTCCTACGCCTCGACGGTGCCACGCCCCCGAGGGCGGTCTGTTCAGCGCCGACGGGGACCGGCGCGGCCAGACCCCACGACCAGCGCGGCAGACCTCGGGACCAGCGCGGTCAGGCTCCCGCGACCAGCACGGCAGACCCCGGGACCAGCGCGGTCAGGCTCCCGCGACCAGCTCCTTCAACAGCGCGCGAGCGCCGTCCTCGCGGAGGACCTCGAGGGCGTGGAGGTAGGGGGTCGTGAACGCTTCCTGCCGGGCGAGGTCGCCGAACAGCTCCTCGTCGCGGAGGAAGGCGAGCTGGTCCTCATCATGGCGAGCCGCAGCGGCCATCACCCGGTCGTGGAGTCGGTCCACGACCGGCCACTCCTCGCCGTTCTCGCCAGTGCCCTCGGCGTACCGGGCCCAGGAGGCGACGATCGCAGCCGAGGCGGAGACGTCGCGGCCGGCGGTGAGGTTCTCCTGGATCACGGGGACCAGCCAGGTGGGGATGCGGTCCGAGGACTCGGCGGCCAGACGCGCCAGAGTGTCCTTGATCTCCTGGTTGGCGAAGCGCGCCATCAGCTCGTCCTTGTAGGCATCCAGGTCGATGCCCGGCACCTCGGGCACGGCGGGCGTGCCCTCGCGGTCCATGTAGAGGGTGCGCGTGAAGGGGGCGAGGTGCTCATCGACCGCGGCCTCGTCGGCATAGGTCTGCCCGAGCAGCAGGCCGAAGTAGGCGATGGCCTGGTGCGAGCAGTTCAGCAGGCGCAGCTTCATCAGCTCGTACGGTTCGACGTCCTCGACCATCTGCACCCCGACCTCCTCGTAGGCGGGGCGGCCGGCGGGGAAGTCGTCCTCGAGGACCCACTGGACGAAGTCCTCGGCGACCACGGGCCAGTCGTCCTCGATGCCGTAGTCGCTGCTGACCATCTCGATGTCGGCGGGTGCGGTGACCGGGGTGATCCGGTCCACCATGCAGTTGGGGAAGGCGACGTCGTTCTCGATCCAGTCGGCGATCGGGGTGTCCCCGTGCAGGCCGTGCTCGTCGCGGCGGCGGGCGTAGGCCAGGATCATCCGCTTGGCAAGATCACCGTTGCCGCGCACGTTGTCGCAGGACATCACGGTGAACGGGGCAGTGCCGGACTCGCGGCGACGGCGCAGCGCCTCGACGACGTA
>JAKDUN010000327.1 GCA_030457675.1 Brachybacterium sp.
AGGGCTGGCACCTGACCATCACCGACGGGCCCGCCCCCGTCGCCGTCCGCGACGTGCCCGCCACCGTGCCCGGCACCCTGATCACCGACCTGCACGCCGCCGGGCTGATCGAGGACCCGTACCTGGACCGCAACGAGCACGACCTGGCCTGGACGGGCGAGTGCGACGTCACCTACGCCACGCGCTTCGACTGGAGGGCGACGGGAGCGGACCGGGTCGACCTGGTCGCCGACTCCCTCGACACCGCCGCCACCGTGGTGCTCAACGGCCACCGGATCGCCGAGGTGCAGAACCAGCACCGCTCCTGGCGCTTCGACATCACCGCCGCGCTCCGCGAGGGGGAGAACCGGCTCGAGATCCGCTTCGCCTCCCCGCTGCGCACCGCCCGCCAGAACCAGCAGGTGCTCGGGACGCTGCCGGTCACCGGCAACGACCTGCCCTACAACGCGATCCGCAAGATGGCCTGCAACTTCGGCTGGGACTGGGGACCGGTGCTGGTCACCAGCGGGATCGCCGGGCCGATCGGGCTGGAGGAGTGGTCCTCGGCGCGCCTGGACCAGGTGCGCCCGCAGGTCACGGTCGAGCCCGCGTCGACTCCCGCGGAGACCGGCACCGACGACGGCGTCGGCGGCCGCTGCGGCGTGGTCGCGCTGACGGCGCTCGTCGAGCGGGCGGACCTGCTCGACGACACCGCCGTGACCCTCTCCGCCCGCCTGCTGGACCCGTCCGGCCGACACGTCGACGGCAGCGCCCGCACCGCCGCGGACGACGAGCTCGACCTGCGCCTGACCGCCCCGGACCCGCAGCTGTGGTGGCCCCGCGGCTACGGCGACCAGCCCCGGTACACCGTGGCGATCGAGCTGCGCGATGCGCAGGAGAGGCTGCTCGATGCCCGCGAGCACCGGATCGGCTTCCGCACCGCCGGGGTGGTCGAGGAGCCCGACCAGATCGGCACCTCCTTCACGATCGTGGTCAACGACCGCCCGATCCTCGCCAAGGGCGCGAACTGGATCCCCGACGACTGCTTCCCCTCCCGCCTGACCGAGCAGGACTACCGCGCGAGCGTCACCGACGCGCTCGAGGCCGGGATGAACACCCTGCGCATCTGGGGCGGCGGGCTGTACGAGTCCGAATGGCTGTACGAGCTGTGCGACGAGCTGGGGATCATGGTGTGGCAGGACTTCACCACCGCCTGCGCCGCCTACTCCGAGCTCGAGCCGCTGCGCAGCGAGTTCGAGGCCGAGGCGCGCGAGCACATCGTGCGCCTGGCCTGGCATCCCGCGCTCGTCCACTGGAACGGCAGCAACGAGAACGTCGAGGGCTACCACCACTGGGGCTGGCAGGAGCACATCCCCGCCGGCACCGGCTGGGGGCTCGGCTACTACACCGAGCTGGTCCCCGCCCTGCTCGCCGAGCTCGACCCGACCCGCAGCTACACGCCCACCAGCCCCTACTCGCGGCCCCTGCCCGAGGATCCCCGCAACCCCGACCACGGCACCGTGCACAACTGGGTGGCCTGGGCCTCCGAGGAGGACAACGACTACACCCGCTACCGCGACACCGTCCCGCGCTTCTCCGCCGAGTTCGGCTACCAGGGCCCGGCCAACTTCGCGACCGTGGCCCGCGCCGTCACCGAACGGCCGCTGGATCCGGACTCGGAGACGATGCTGTCCCACCAGAAGGCCGTGGGCGGGCAGGACAAGCTGCGCCGCGGCATGGCCCCGCATCTGCCGGAGGTCGAGGGCTTCGACTACTTCCACTTCGCCACCCAGCTCAACCAGGCCCGCGCCCTGCTCACCGGGATCGGCCACTACCGCTCCCACTGGCCGGTGTGCGCCGGCACCATCGTGTGGCAGCTCAACGACTGCTGGCCGGTCACCTCCTGGGCCGCGGTCGACGGCGACCGGCGCCGCAAGCTGCTCTGGTACGCGCTGCGGGACGTCTACGCCCCCGTGCTGCTGACCATCCAGCCGCGCGAGGACGGCCCGGCGGTCAGCCTCGGCAACGACACCGATCAGCGGCTGGCCGGCACCCTGCGGCTGCGTCGGCAGCGTCATGACGGCACCGTGCTCGCCCGCGCGGAGCTCGAGGCGCAGGTCGCCGCGCGCTCCGCGAGGACCCTGACGGTTCCCGCCGAGCTCGCCGCCCCGACGGAGCCGGCTGCCGAGGTGCTCGTGGTCGAGCTCGCCGGCACGGAGCTGTCGGTCGAGGAGCCGTCGGGCACGGAGCTGTCGGGCAGCGCCGTGCGCACCGTCCACCCCTTCGCCGAGGACCGCGACTCCGCGCTCGCCGGGGGAGCGGTCACGGCGCGTGCCCGGCGGGTCGAGGACGGGGTGGAGATCACCGTGACCGCCTCCTCCACGGTGCGGGACCTGTGCGTGCTGGCGGACAGGGTCGACCCCGCCGCGACCGTGGACCGCCAGCTGGTGACGCTGCTGGCGGGCGAGAGCGCACGCCTCCACGTGCGCACGAGCGCCCCGGTGGACGCCGACGCCTTCGTGGCGGAGGATGTGCTCCTCAGCGCCAACGACCTGGTCGCCCGCGCCCAGGACCGGGCCGCCCGGCCCGTCGCCGGCTGAGAGCGGCCCGCCGGCAGGGCCAGCACCGACGAGCGGAGGGGAGAGGGACGCATGGCGACCATCGGGATCACCATCCCCGAGAGCGTGTGGTCGGCGCGCTCCGAGCGGTTCTACACCCAGGTCCTGCACGGCCTCGAGGACACCGCCGTCTCCCGGGGGCACACCGTGCTCAGCCATGTCGCCGCCAGCCGGACGGAGGAGCTCGAGGTGATGCGGCGCTGGGCCGAGCGCGGCATGGTCGACCTGGTGATCCTTAAGGACCTGCTGGACGAGGACGATCTGCCGGACCAGGTGCGGCGACTGGGGCTGCCGTTCGTGGTGATCGGCGATGTGCACCAGGGCGAGTTCTCCTCCGTGACCGTCGACAACGCCGGCACCATGCGCCGGCTCCTCGAGGACCTGCACGGATGCGGCCACCGGGCGATCGGCCACATCGGCGGGCCGACGCACCTGCTGCACAGCCGGCTGCGCCGGGAGGCGCATCAGGCGTTCGTGCGGGAGGCGGGCCTGCCGATGCTCTGCGCCGAGGGTGACTACAGCTCCGACAGCGGCGCCGCCGCCACGTCGGCCCTGCTGGCGGGGCCGCAGCGCCCCACCGTCCTCGTCTTCGACAACGATGCGATGGCGATCGCCGGGGCCGGGCAGGTGATCGCCGGCGGTCTGCGGGTCCCCGAGGACGTGTCGATCGTGGCCTGGGACGACTCCCCGGCCTGCCAGGCCCACACCCCGCCCCTGGCGGTGCTCGACCATCTGCCCCATCAGCTGGGCATCGACCTCGCCCGCACCGGACTGTCACTCCTGGAGGACCCCGGCGCGGCGGTGCGCCTGGCCCACGAGGTGCCGCGGCTCCTGCCCCGCGGGACCCTGCTCGAGCACCCGGCCCCCGCCTGTCTCGCTCCCTCGCAGGTCCCGATTCGGTGAACTCCTCGCCTCCCGGCGCCGGTCCGGGGG
>JAKDUN010000328.1 GCA_030457675.1 Brachybacterium sp.
GGTGGTGCTCGACCAGGTGTACAACCACACCGCCGCGCACGGCCAGGCCGACTCCTCGGTGCTGGACCGGATCGTGCCGGGCTACTACCAGCGGCTGAACCTCGCCGGCGGGGTGGAGGACTCCACCTGCTGCTCGAACGTCGCCACCGAGAACGCCATGGCGCAGAAGCTCATGGTCGACTCGACCGTGCTGTGGGCCCGTCAGTACCACGTGGACGGCTTCCGCTTCGATCTCATGGGCCACCACTCGGTGGAGAACATGGTCGCGGTGCGCGAGGCGCTGGATGCGCTGACCCTCGAGGCCGACGGCATCGACGGCGAGAGCATCTACCTCTACGGCGAGGGCTGGAACTTCGGCGAGGTCGCGGACGACGCCCGCTTCACCCAGGCCATCCAGGGCCAGCTGGGCGGCACCTCGATCGGCACGTTCAACGACCGGCTCCGCGACGCCGTCCACGGCGGCAGCCCCTTCGACACCGACAAGCGCACCCATCAGGGCTTCGGCAACGGGCTGTCCACGATGCCCAACGGCGTCGGGGAGGCGAGTGCGCAGGAGCAGCTGGGCGATCTGCGCCACCGCACCGACCTGATCCGCCTCGGCATGGCCGGCAACCTCGCCGACTACGAGCTGCTCGGCTCCTCGGGCGAGGTGGTGCGCGGCGATCAGCTCGACTACAACGGAGCCCCGGCCGGGTACGCCACCCAGCCCGAGGAGACCGTGAACTACGTCGACGCGCACGACAACGAGGCGCTGTGGGACATGAACGTGTGGAAGCTCCCGCAGGACGCCCCGATGGACGTGCGGGTGCGGATGAACACGCTGTCCCTGGCCACGGTGACGCTGGGCCAGTCGCCCTCGTTCTGGGCGGGCGGCACCGATCTGCTGCGCTCGAAGTCGATGGACCGCGACAGCTACGACTCCGGCGATCACTTCAACACGATCGACTGGACGGGGCAGTCCAACGGCTTCGGCCGCGGCCTGCCCCCGGAGGAGAAGAACGGCGAGGCCTGGGACCTGATGACGCCCATGCTCGAGGATCCGGCGAAGTCGCCGACCCCGCAGGAGATCGCGCTCTCGAGCGAGGTCACCCTGGACCTGCTGCGGATCCGCTCCTCCTCGCCGCTGTTCACCCTCGGGGAGGCGGAGCTGATCCACCAGAAGGTCAGCTTCCCGAACGCGGGCGCCGAGGCCACCGCCGGACTGCTGGTGATGCGCATAGACGACACCGTCGGCGAGGACGCGGACCCCGCGCTCGACGGAGTGGTGACGGTGTTCAACGCCTCCGACGAGCCGATCACCGAGACGATCGACGGCATGGCCGGGATCGACCACCGGCTCCACGAAGTGCAGGCCGACGGTGCCGACGACGTCGTCAAGGGCGCGAGCTGGGATGCCGCCGGCGGCACGGTCACGATCCCCGCGCACACCGTCGCGGTGTTCGTGGCTCCGCAGGCCGGGGCCGAGGAACCCGGGGACGGGGAGGACGGGGAGCGGACCGGCCCGCCGGAGCACGCGGGTGAGACCGGCCGTCCGGACCATGCCGGTGAGCAGGGCCCGCCCGATCACTCCCGCGGCAAGGGCAACGGCGCAGGGAAGGGCCGCGCCGAGGGCGAGGGCTGACCCGCCCGCCCGGTCACGGGCCGCGTCAGCGCAGCACGGAGCTCAGCAGCAGGCTGGTCTCCGAGTTGACGACGCCGTCGATCGAGCGGATCCGGCGCAGCACGTCGTCGAAGGCGGGCAGGTCGGGGCAGGCGATCTCGGCGACCAGGTCCCAGCCGCCGTTGGTGGTGTGCAGGGACTGGATCTCGGGGAAGCCGCGCAGGTGGACGATCACGCGATCGGTGCTGCGGCCCTCGACCTCGATGAAGGAGGTGGCGCGCACGGTCGAGGCCTCGGCGTAGTCGCGCACCCGCACGGTGAAGCCGACGATCACCCCGGCGGCGGTGAGCTTGTCGATCCGGCTGGTGATGGTCGCCCGGGAGACGCCGAGCCGGGCGGCGAGGGCGGCGATCGGGGCCCGGCCGTCGTTGCGCAGGGCGGCGAGCAGTCGTTCATCGAGGTCGGCGAGGCGCTCCATGCGCATGATGCTAATGCTGGGTACCCAGATCGCGCAGATGCTTGGCAGAAGTTCGGCATTCACGCCATATCGCCTGCCATCTGCGAACTCTAGGCTGAGGAGCACCAGCGCCGATGCTGAGCCGTCGGCCCCATCCGCACCCAGGAGGCGAGACGATGACCCAGCTGCTCGATGTCGCGAACATGGCCCGGTGGATCCGGCGCGACGGCGCAGAGAAGATCCTGGTGCGGATGACGGAGTACCTGGAGCAGGACTTCCGTCGCTGGGAACGGTTCGACAAGATCCCCCGCATCGCCAGCCACACCCCGCTCGGCGTGATCGAGCTGATGCCCACCTCGGACGGCGAGCTGTACTCCTTCAAGTACGTCAACGGCCACCCCTCGAACCCGGCCCGCGGCTTCCAGACCGTGACCGCCTTCGGCGTGCTCGCCGACGTCGACAACGGCTATCCCACGTTCCTCGCCGAGATGACGCTGCTGACCGCGCTGCGCACCGCCGCCGCCTCCGCGATGGCCGCGAGGACGCTGGCCCGACCGGACTCCCGCACCCTCGCCCTGATCGGCGCGGGCTCGCAGTCCGAGTTCCAGGCCCTGGCCTTCCGCGGAGTGCTCGGCATCGAGGACCTTCGGGTCTTCGACATCGATCCGGACGCGATCGAGAAGGTGCGCCGCAACCTCGAGCCGCTCGGCTTCCGGGTCCATGCGGCGGCCACGGTCCAGGATGCGGTAGCGGGCGCCGACATCATCACCACCTGCACCGCGGACAAGGCCGAGAACACGATCCTCGACGTCTCGCAGGTGCGGCCCGGCGTGCACCTGAACGCGATCGGCGGGGACTGCCCCGGCAAGACCGAGCTCGATGCCCGGATCCTCGAGCGGGCCGGGGTGTTCGTCGAGTTCACGCCGCAGACCCGCATCGAGGGCGAGATCCAGCAGATGGCGCCCGACTTCCCCGTCACCGAGCTGTGGGAGGTGCTCACCGGGGCCGCTGCGGGCCGCACCGACGAGGACGAGATCACCCTGTTCGACTCCGTCGGCTTTGCGATCTCCGACTTCGCCGCACTGCGCTGCGCCCGGGACGCCACCGCCGGCAGCGCCCTGCAGGACGAGGTGGACCTGGTGGCCCAGCCCGACGATCCCAAGGACCTGTTCTCCCTGGTGGACGTCCTGGCACCGGTGAGCTGACATGACCGGGCAGGCGCCGTCGCACGTGGTCCTCGTCCGCCCCCGTCACTTCCGTCCGAACCCGCAGACCGCAGGTGACAACGCCTTCCAGCACCGGCTCGACTCGGCGCCGGCCGAGGTCGCCGCCCGCGCCCGGGAGGAGGTCGACGGACTCATCGGCGTGCTCCGCTGCGCCGGCGTCGGGGTGACGGTGTTCGACGACGAGGGCACCGCGACCCCCGACAGCGTGTTCCCCAACAACTGGCTGTCCACGCACGCCGACGGCAC
>JAKDUN010000329.1 GCA_030457675.1 Brachybacterium sp.
TGGAGGCCGCCTTGCGCCGCACGAGGGTTCGCGCGAGGCATCCGATGTCTGGATGAGAGAGATTTGCGCGGGGCGGCCGGCCAGTGCATGCTGCTGGGATCTTGGCGGCGGTGTTGACTGTTCGCTGGCGCGGTGGTCCCATGTATTCAGCATTTCGGGCGAGCTCTCCCTCCGGGTGGCCGAGCCGCCCACGGGTGCGGGGCATCGCAGCAGTGAGAGAGCGATCACCAGCGGCGATCACCAGCAAGGACCTGATGCAGCGAGGTGTCCGTGCTGGGGCTCCCTGCCTTCTTCTGCCGCGCATGTGAGCCCGACGCACCGGATATGGAGCCACCGATGATCAGCTTCGATGACCGCCACGGACCGAAGGGCGCCGCCCCTGCCAGCGCCTACCCGGATCTCGCCGTCCCGGACTGGTACCGCGACGCGAAGCTCGGGATCTTCGTGCACTGGGGCCTGTACTCCGTTCCGGCCTGGGCCGACGTGCTGGACCGCAGCGACGTCACCACCGAGAACGCCTACGCCCGTCACCAGTACGCCGAGTGGTACGCCAACACGGTGCGCATCGACGGCAGCCCCACGAGAGCACGCCATGAGGAGCTCTACGGGGTGGGTCATTCGTACGAGGATTTCGCCGACGACTGGCATCCTGCCGAAGGCAGCGTCGAGGAGATCGTGAGCCTCGCCCTGCGTTCCGGGGCCCGCTACGTCGTCCCCACCACCAAGCACCACGACGGATTCTGCCTCTGGGACTCCGCGACCACCCCCTTCACCGCCGCAGGCCGCGGACCGCGCCGCGACCTCATCTCAGAGTTCTCCGCCGCCGTGCGGGAGGCCGGGATGCGCCTCGGGCTCTACTACTCCGGCGCTCACGACTGGCACGTCAGCGACTTCCCGCCGCTGACCTCGAACGAGGATCTCTTCGCACTGCGACGGAACGACCCGGCTTTCGCCGCTTTCGCCGCGACCCAGCTGCGCGAGCTGATCGACCGCTTCACCCCGGATCTGCTGTGGAACGACATCGACTGGCCCGACGCCGGCAAGCACGATGGCCCCGACTCCCTGCAGCAGCTCTTCCGCGAGCACCTCGACGTGGTGCCGGACGGGCTGGTCAACGACCGCTGGGGCGTGCCCGTCCACGGGGTCCTCACCCGTGAGTACCAGGACATCACCGCCGTGCAGGCCGAGGCCTTCGAATCCACGCGCGGGCTGGGCCTCTCCTTCGGGTACAACGCCGATGAATCCGCCGAGCACGCACTGGACGGCACGTCGCTGATCCGCCTGCTGGTGGACGTGGTCTCCAAGAACGGGAACCTGCTGATCAACGTCGGCCCCCGCGCCGACGGGTCGATCCCCCCTCTGCAGGCCACTGCGCTGGAGCAGCTGGGGGAGTGGCTCGCCGTGCACGGCGAGGCGATCTACGGGACCCGGCCCTGGTTCCACGAGGCGGTCTCCACCCCGCCCGAGGGGGTGCGATTCACGCTCGGGAGGGCGCCCGGCGAAGGGCCTGCGGCCGACGGGGCCCGGGTGCTGCACGCCCTGCTGCTGGACCCGGGCGCCGGGCCGGTGACGCTGGGCCCCGAGGTCTCCGCCGCGATGCGGGAGATCGCGCAGGTGGCAGACGATGAGGGGGCAGGCGCCGTCGTGCTCACGCCGGACTCCCGGGACGACGCCGTGGCCGTGGTGTCGTTCCCGCTTCAGTGACATCGCTCCGGTTCAGGGTGAGGTGAGCCGACCGAGGTCTCTCCCCGCTCACCCCAGCAGCAGCCGCAGCCCGGTCCACAGCGACAGCGCCGCGCCCACGAAGCCGAGCACCACCACCAGGCGCTGGATGCCGCTCTCGCGCAGCCGCTTCTGGACCAGCTCGCCGAGGCCCACGGAGACCACCACGGCAGCGAGCATCGCGATCCACACCCACCCGGGCAGATCGGGCAACTGGCCGTCGTCCCACGCCCACTTCGTCCCGAAGGACACCATGGACACCAGCATCCACAGCGGCTGCAGCGTCGCCACCATCGGCAGTGCCGGCCACCGCGAGAGCACCGCGTAGACGGTCGCGGCCGGTCCGCCGACGCCGCCGAGCACGGTGCCCAGCCCGATCCCCACCCCGGTCGCGACCTGTGCGGAGCGGCCGTCCACGGTGGTGTCCACGCGGGCCAGCAGCACCGAGATCACCAGGCTCAGCAGCACCAGCGTCGCCACCACCAGGTACAGCGGGGCGGGCGGCGAGATCGAGGAGAGCCAGGCCGCGCCGGGCATCACCGCGATGGCGGGCAGTCCCAGCCAGAGCACCTTGTCCCATTCGATCTGCGACCAGATCCGCGGCAGCATCACGATCGGCATGAGGCCGCCCAGGAAGTTCGCGAGCATGATCCCTTCGTGCGCGCCGATCAGCACCACGGCGTACGGGGCGAACACGATGCCGAGCCCCATCCCGGCCACCCGCTGGATGATCGCGCACACCAGCACCAGGGCGATGAGGGTGAGGATCAGGGTGAGGGACACGCCGTCACCGTAGCCCCTGCGCGATCGAGGGGCGCCTACCGTCCGGACGAGAACTGTCCCTCCGTCGGGGCGCGGGCATAGGCTGGACGGGCAAACGCATACCCAGGAGGCTCTCGCATGACTGCTGTCCCCAGTGTTCCCGCTGTCCCCTTCCATGACGGCGCGACCGTCCCCCAGCTCGGCTACGGCGTCTGGCAGGTCGAGGACGACGTCGCCGCGGACGTGGTCCGCCAGGCGATCGAGGCCGGCTACCGCCACATCGACACCGCCGCCGGCTACCAGAACGAGGGCGGGGTGGGACGTGCGGTCAAGGCCTCGGGCGTCGCGCGCGAGGAACTGTTCATCACCACCAAGCTCGCCAACGGCGACCAGGGCTTCGACTCCGCGAAGCAGGCCCTGGAGACCTCCCTCGAGAAGCTCGAGATGGACTACGTGGACCTCTACCTCATCCACTGGGCGAGCCCCCAGCGCGGGAAGTACTTGGAGTCCTGGAAGGCCCTCATCGAGCTGCAGAAGCAGGGGAAGGCGAAGTCCATCGGCGTCTCCAACTTCCCGATCGCCCAGCTCGAGGAGATCATCGCCGAGACCGGTGTGGTGCCGGTGATGCACCAGATCGAGCTGCATCCCGAGTTCCAGCAGGCGGAGCTGCGGGCCTATCACGCGGACAAGCAGATCCTCACCGAGGCCTGGTCCCCGCTGGGCCAGGGCGGGGACATCCTCAAGAACCCGGTGATCACCGACATCGCCGAGGCGCACGGCACTGATGCCGGTCAGGTGATCATCGCCTGGCACCTCGCGATCGACAACGTGGTGATCCCCAAGTCCGTCACCCCTGAGCGCATCGTCTCGAACCTCGCCGCGGCGGAGCTCGAGCTCACGCCCGAGGAGATCGAGCAGATCAACGCGCTGGACCGCGCTGACGGTCGTATCGGCGCGGACCCTGCCGATCCCGGTTTCTGAGCCGGGGAGCGGGCCGACCCGTCGCTCGGCGGTGCAGGCG
>JAKDUN010000330.1 GCA_030457675.1 Brachybacterium sp.
TGGCCTCGGCGCCCTCCTCGGAGACACCGCCCACCGCGGCACCGTCGGCCCCTCGCAGCGGTGCGGCGCTGGTGCGCGAGGCGGCGCACGCCACCCGCACCGGAGGACTGCGCACGGGGAACCAGCCCGGCAGCGCCTCCGCGGCCCCGGGAGCGGGCGCTGACCCCACGGGCGGCGCGACCCGCGACGACGAGGATGCGGTGGTCGCCACCCGCAACGGCCGTGAAGTCGTCGAGCAGCTGCTCGGCGGCAAGGTCCTCGAGATCATCGACGAGACCCGCAACTACTGAGCTGCCGCGAGCCCGCGCGCAGACCTACCGCGGCTCGAGCAGGCTGAACAGGTCGGTGCGGAGCGTCGCCGGGTTCACGTCCGGCGACGACGGGGTCACGTAGAACTCCCAGAACGGGTAGGTCATCTGCTCCTCGGACTCGCCGATGTCCTCGGTGAAGGCACCCCACTTCTCGGCCAGCCCGCCGTACCCGCCCACATGCGAGATCCAGCCGACGCGGCCGGCCGGCAGCACGGACCCGGTCACCTCGAACCCGCTGGGCAGGGTGAGGGTCTCGGCCAGCGGTGCGTCGATCGGGAAGCCCACCTCCAGATCGGCGGTGGAGACCGGGGCGCGGTGATGCAGCGCGAACGCCGGACCGATCAGAGTGATCCCGACCTCCTGGAGCGCTGCGGCCAGGTGCGAGAAGGTCCCGTCCATCAGGGACGCCATCTCGTGCATCGGGAACTCCCGCTGGGCGACGACAGCAGTGGGCACCTCGGGGGCCTGGGTCACCTGGCACGCGGTCGCCGGCTCCGCGGCGTCATAGGGAGGCGGCATCGACGACATCGGTCCACGTCCTGTTCAGAGTCGACAACGGGCCGTGCCGGAGAGCGACGACCCGCCCTGACGGTACCGCTCTCACCTGGGTGCCGCCACTGCTCGGTGGGCAGGACGGCAGCGCAGCTCGCCGGCGACTCCGGAAAGGACGCAGACGTGGGATCGGCTCACAGTGCCGCGCCCGCAGGCGTCCCCGGTCGCTCCGGGCAACTACAGTTGAGGCCGTGTACGAAGGCATCGTCCAGGACCTCATCGACGAGCTCGGCAAACTGCCGGGCATCGGCCCCAAGTCGGCGCAGCGGATCGCATTCCATCTGCTGGACGCCGACGACGCCGGCGTGCGTCGGCTCGCCGAGGTGCTGGTCCAGGTCAAGGACACGGTGCGCTTCTGCGAGATCTGCGGGAACGTCTCGGCCGACGAGAAATGTCGCATCTGCACCGACCCCCGCCGCTCCGATGAGGTGATCTGCGTGGTCGAGGAGTCCAAGGACATCGTCGCGATCGAGAAGATCCGCGAGTTCAAGGGCCGATACCACGTGCTCGGCGGCGCCATCGACCCGATCGGTGGCGTCGGCCCCAATGATCTGCGGATCACCCAGCTGATGAGCCGCCTGGGCTCGGGGGAGACCCAGGAGGTGATCCTGGCGCTGGATCCGAACATCGAGGGCGAGGCCACCTCGGCCTACCTCTCGCGCCTGCTGGGGCCGCTCGAGCTCACCGTCACCAGACTCGCCTCCGGCCTGCCCGTCGGCGGCGACCTCGACTACGCCGACGAGATGACCCTGGGCCGTGCGTTCCTGGGTCGACGCTCCGTCTGAGCTGTCCAGGACCCCCACGATGACCTCGCCCTACGCCCGCCCCCAGCTGCCGCCGCGAGGGCAACCGCAGCTGCCGCACCAGCGGCCACCGGATCAGCCGCCGCTGCGCGACCTGCCGCCGCCGCGGGAGCTGCCCCGGGAGTCGATCTCCCTGGTGCCGCCGGGAGAGATCATGGTGGAGTCCAAGGCCGTGATCCGGCGGCGCCTGCTGCGGATCCTGTGGGCTCCCGCGCTGGTGCTGCTGGGCCTGTGGTACCTGCTGCTGGTGCTGTACGTCTCCGGTGCCTCGCCCACGTTCTGGTTCGTCTCGCTCCTGGCCGCGCTCGCCGACCCCAGCTTCCTGGACGCCGCGATCGTGAACCTGGGCTTCACCCCCACCGGCCTGGGCACGGCGTTCCTGCTGGTCCCGGCGGCCGCGACGTTGCTGAGCCTGCCGATGGCGCTGCTGGCCCCCGCGCTCGTGGGCGGTCTCCTCCCGCGCCGCTTCCTCAGCGAGCGGGCCTTCCAGCGGGACGTGGCCACCCGGGTCACGGCACTGCTGATGCTCCCGCCGATCCTGGTCGTCCTGGTCCTGCCTCTGACCGTGCTGTTCGAGCTGCCGCAGCCCTGGTCCGGTCTCGGCGCCGGTCCTCTGTCCTCCTGGTGCCTGGGTCTCGGCGCACTGCTGCTCGCCTGGGTGCTGGTGCGCCGATTCGTCCCGGCCTCGAAGCTGCTGGGGGTCACCGATGCCGGAGCCCTGAGCGCCACGTCCCAGCTCGACCGAGACCTCGAGCGGCGCGCTGCGGCGGCGGCGCAGGTGCGGGCCCAGGACCGGCGGCACCTGCCGCCGAACCTCGGCACCCCGGCCCTGGGCGGTGCCGCCACCGGGCGCGGTGCGCTGCGCGCGCTGGGCCTGATCGCCCGCTCGAGCCTGACCTGGGTGGTGCCGGCCGCGGTCGGCACCGGCTGGCTGATCTTCGGGATCACCGACCTGGTGACCGTGTTCTCCCGGGTCTCCAGCATGAACCTGACCGAGATGTCCTCCCCGCTGCGCTGGCAGCAGCTGGTGATCGCGGCCCCGATCACCGTGCTGGTGCTGGCCGGCCTGGCCCTGTCCCCGGCGCTCTCGGTGGCCCTGGCCGCCTCCCAGCGTGATCAGGTCCGTGACCAGCGCACCTACGAGGAGTGGGCGCGCCGGGCACGGGTGAACCCGTGGGAGGCCCGCGTGGTGGGTCTGACCGGCTGGTTCGCGGCGGGATGGATGCTGCTGGGCGCGGCCCTGGCGGCACTGGTGCTGCAGCTGCTGCAGGTCGCGACGGCCCTGAGCTGGGTCTGGATCGTGATGATCGTGCTGGTGCTCGCGCCGTTGCAGGGGCTGGCCGCCGCGGCTGCGATGCGCTCGGGACTGCGGGATGTGCTCTACGGGCCCGCCGGTGACTTCATGCGGCGTCAGAGCCCGTACATCCTGGTCGCCCCCGATGTGGGGACCCGCGCTGATCGCGCCAAGGACCCGGCGGTGCGGGCCGCGCTGCGCAAGCGCCTCCAGGCCTCCGGCGGCGATCACTCCCTCGAGATCTTCGACCTCGACGCCGCCGGGGAGCGGCTCTGGGTGGACGACAGCGAGCCCGGCGCGACCGACACGGCCGTGCGCGAGGTCGACCTCGCCCGCGGCGCCCTGCCGGACTTCGGCGGGGAGGGCTCGGCCTTCACCGGCGGCGGGCAGGACCCCGCAGAGCTCGACACCCCGCGCCACGGCATCCCGGACTCGCTCGGCGGGCTGCCGGACCGCCGCCGCTGAGCCCCGTCCCGGTGCCTGGGCGGCGGCACCTCGTCCCGGCGGTGAGCCGGTGCTCAGGTGAGCCGGCGCTCAGG
>JAKDUN010000331.1 GCA_030457675.1 Brachybacterium sp.
TGCTCGGTGACCTGATGGGTGCTGCGAGCCGGACGGCGCGCCGCCCGCCGCGCCCCGATCACCGCCGCCCCGCGCCGTCCACCCCGCAGGTGCTCACGGTCCGGGTCGATCTGCAGGACGCGACCCCGCCTATCTGGCGACGGCTCGAGCTGCGCTCGGACCTGAGCCTCCAGGACGTGCACGACGTGCTGCAGACGGCCTTCGACTGGGCGGGCTACCACCTGTGGCGCTTCTCCGCCGGCGGCGGCCCGTTCGATCCGCTCTCGCAGCTGTTCCTGTGCGAGTTCGATGTCGAGGAGGGCGAGGACGACGGCGTACCCGCAGACGAGGTGCGTCTCGGCGAGCTGCTGCAGGAGCGCGGCGACCGGCTCGAGTACGTCTACGACTACGGCGACGACTGGGGTTTGAGGATCGTCGTCGAGTCCGTGCGCGAGGCCGAGGCGTCAGACCCGCCGGCCCGCGCCGTCGGCGGCAGGCGCGCCGCCCCGCCGGAGGACTGCGGGGGCCTGCGTGAGGCCGAGGAGCTGGCCGCCGTGCTCGAGAACCCCGCGCACTTCGACCTCGCCGAACTGGACGGGGCGCTGCAGGCCGAGGCGGTGCTGCTGGGGTCGTCGGCCGATGACACGCTGCCCGAGATGCTCCTCGAGCCGCTGGACCGGCTTAGTCGCACCCCCGCGGGGGTCGCCCTGCGCGAGCGGGTGGTGCTGCTGCGCGACCTTCCCGAGCCGACCGACGAGATGCACTGGGATCGCGCGCTGAGGGCGGTGACATGGTTCCTCGAGCAGGCCGACGCCGAGGGCGGACTCCCGCTGACCGGCGCCGGATACCTGCGCCCCGCTGCCGTCGAGGCGGCCAGCGCCGTGGTGCCGCAGATGGCGGACTGGATCGGGAAGAACAACCGGGAGGTGCAGAGCGCCCCGCTACTCTACTTCCGCGAGTCCCTGCAGCAGATGAAGATCCTGCGCAAGTACAAGGGGGCGCTGCTGCCCACCCGTCGGGCGCGCACGCTGTTCCAGGCCGGGCGAATCCGCGAGCTCGTGTTGGAATCGCTGGTCCCTGCCCCGGGAGACTTCGACCGACCCGCCACGGCGCTCCTGCTGCTCCACGTCGCAACCACGGAGCCCGCGCAGGCCATCGCGACGAGCGAGATCGCGGAGGCCCTCACCCAGCTCGGTTGGCACGTCGACGGCAGCCCGGTCCCGGTCAGCGCGATCGTGGAGCTGGCCGCCTGGCAGCTGCTCGCCAACATCGGCGAGGTTGCGGGGCGGCGACGCGATCGGCACTGGGCGTTCTCACCGCAAGCCTCGGCACTCGCTCGCGAGGCGCTGATCAGCTGATCGCTGACGCGGTGCTGTGCCCGTCCGGAGAGCGACGTGATCTGGACGGCGGCCCGGATTCCCGAGCCACCGTCCACGACCTCCTGTACTAGAACTAGTACCCATCGTGATCCCATGGCCACCGTGACCCGTACCGAGCTGAACCAGCAGACCGCCCGGGTCCTCGCGCGTGTGCAGGCGGGGGAGGAGCTCACCGTCACGGACCGCGGCCGGCCCATCGCCCGCATCGCACCGATCGAGCCCGACCGCCGCGCCCGGCGCCTGGCCTCCGGCGCGCTGCGCCCCGCGGTCGACAGCGGCGTGCCCCCGATCAGCACCCTGATCCGGGAGTGGACCACCGAGCAGATGCTCGAGGACATGCGCGGGGAGGAGAGGTGATCTACCTCGACACCTCAGCCGCGTACAAGCTCCTAAGCAGGGAGCCCGGGGCCGCGGCGGTCGAGGCGCTGTTCGTAGACGGCGTCGGGTTGCTCTCCTCGAGGCTCCTCGAAGTCGAGCTCCACGCGACCGTCGAGCGCCACGGTGGATCACATGAGGACGTCGAGGCCATCGTGCGCAGGGTGGACCTCGACGCCGTCGACGACGACGTCGTCGATCACGCCCTGGCGCTGCGCTCGGGACTGCGGGCGATGGATGCGCTGCATCTGTCCACGGCGCTCCTGTACGGAGGCACGGTCGCGGAGATCGCGACCTACGACAAGGAGCTCGCCGCTGCCGCGCAGCGGTTCGGCCTCACGCTCGCCCCCGGCTGCCGCTGACTGCAGCTACGACCTCGGCCCGTGCCGTCCGGTTCGCGTGCGCGCCGCGCTCGCGCAGCCGGGCGAGGTGGATCGGACACCTCGCCCGGCCTGACCCCTCGCGCGTCACGGTCTGCGGATCAGGCCGGGTCGACGCCTTTCCCGGACGGCGAGACCAGGACCTTCACCGCCGTCTCGTTGCGGTGGATGAGCGTGTCGAACCCCTTGTCGATCAGGTCCTCGAGAGCGATGCGGCCGGTGATGAAGGGGGCGAGATCGATCTTGCCGCTCTCGACGAGCTCGATCACCGCCGGGTGATTGTTGACGTACCCGATCGACCCGCGCAGATCGATCTCCTTCATCACCAGCTTGTGCATGTCGAAGTCCGAGCGGTGGCCCCAGATCGAGATGTTCAGCAGCACGCCCGTGGGGCGCAGCGCATCCATCAGGGTGTCCAGCACCACCTGCACGCTGGTCGCCTCGAAGGCGACGTCCGCGCCCTTGCCGTCGGTCAGGTCGCGGACCTCCTGGGCCACGTCGACCTCGGCCGGATCCAGCGCGTGATCCGCGGCGCCGGAGTCCAGCGCCTTCTGACGGCGCAGAGGCGAGAGCTCAGAGACCACGACAGTCACCCCGAGCGCCCGCAGCACCGCCCCGGTGAGCAGCCCGATGGGGCCCGCGCCGCCGATCACGGCGACATCGCCGGCCTTCGCGCCGGAACGCTGCACACCGTGGTAGGCGACGGCGAGCGGTTCGATGAGGGCGGCCTGGTCCAGCTCGATGCTCGGGTCGATCCTGTGCACCCAGCGGCGGCCCACCGCGATCTTCTCGGCCAGGCCGCCGCCGTTGCCTCCGAGCCCGATGAAGTTCATACCCTCGGAGAGGTGATAGTCGGTGGAATCCGGGCCGGTGTCGGTGCCCTCCTTGAGGATGTAGGGCTCGACGACCACCTTGTCCCCGACCTCGAGATCGGTGATCCCCTCGCCGAGCGCCGCCACGACGCCGGAGAACTCGTGCCCGAGCGTGACCGGGGCCGTCTCCCCGGTCCATGACGTCGGCGTTTCCGGGGTGGGGCAGAAGATCGGCCCGTCCAGGTACTCGTGCAGATCGGTGCCGCAGATCCCGCAGAACGCGACGTCGATGAGCACCTCGCCGGCACCGGCGGTCGGCTCGTCGATCTCCTCGATGCGGATGTCCTTGTTGCCGTAGTAGCGCGCTGCCCGCACGGTGATCAATCCTCTCGACCTCGTCCTCCGGCCGTTGCTCGCCCGGAGTGCTGATGGCCTCGAGCGTAGTGAGCGGGGCTGCGGGAGAGTCGGGACGAAGGTCGCCCTGCAGCGGGGCGATCGCGGCCCGGCGCCACCTGGTTCAGGGGCTCTTCGCGGTTCGTGGTGAATGACCCTGCTGTGGCGGGTATTCACGC
>JAKDUN010000332.1 GCA_030457675.1 Brachybacterium sp.
GACGCGGTGTGGCTGTGCTCCCCCGAGACCGCGGCGGCCGCGGCGCTGACCGGGAAGATCACCGATCCGCGCACCCTCGAGGACAGCCACGACCTGGCCTACCCACGGCCCACGCTGCCGGAGTTCTACTCCCGGGTGGACGACATGCTGACGCCGCCCCTGCCGCCCGCGGACGCGGCAACGGTCGAGCTGGTCAAGGGGCCCAACATCTCCTCCCTGCCGGACTTCGCCCCGATCGAGGACCGCCTGGCGCTGCCCGTGCTGCTGGTGATGGGCGATGACGTCTCCACCGACGAGATCCTGCCGGCCGGCTCCCAGGTGCTGCCCTTCCGCTCGAACATCCCGCGGATCGCCGACTTCGCCTTCACCCGGATCGATGCGGAGTACCCCGACCGCGCCCGGGCGGCCGAGGGCGGGCACGTGGTGGTGGCCGGGAGGAACTACGGCCAGGGCTCCTCGCGCGAGCACGCCGTGATCGCCCCGCGACATCTCGGGCTGCAGGCGGTGATCGCGGTGAGCTTCGCGCGGATCCACTGGCAGAACCTCGCGAACTTCGGGATCGTCCCGCTCGAGTTCGCGGATCCCGCCGACCTCGCGGCGGCCTCCGCCGGCGAGGAGGTGGTGCTCGAGGGCGTGCACGCGGCGCTGCGCGAGGGGCACACGCTGAGCGCGAGCATCGGTGGGCGCGAGGTCGCGCTGCGGCACCGGCTCTCGCCGCGTCAGGTGGACATGGTGCTCGCCGGGGGCCGGATCCCGCTGACGGCGCAGGAGATGTGAGCCGGGGAGATCGCCTGCTACCCGGCGAGCTCCTCGAGCACTCGCACGCCCTCGGCCAGGCCGTCCTCCGCGCGGATCCTCGCCCCCAGCTCAGCAGCGCGCCGGGCGTGGTTCGGCACTCCGAGCAGCTGCCCCAGGCGCGATGTCAGCCCGTCCTCGAGACGAGTCGGGGCGAGGGGCTCCGGCCCGGCACCGATGGCATGGACCTGGGCTCCCCAGAACGGCTGATCACCGAGGAAGGGCACAACGAGGCTCGGTCGCCCCGCGCGCAGCCCGGCCGCGGTGGATCCCGCGCCGCCGTGATGGACGACCGCCGCGCAGCGCGGGAACAGGGCATCGTGCGGGGCGCCCTCGATCATCAGCACGTCGTCGCTCGGGGCGCTACCTGGAGCGATCCCTCCCCAGCCCGTCGCGACCACACCTCGCAGGCCGGTCCGTGCGAGCACCTCGAGGATCGCATCGCGCCTCTGCTCGGCGCCCTTCCCGAAACCCATCGACCCGAAACCGATGTAGACGGGCGGGTCACCCGCCTCGAGAAAGTCGGTGAGAACTGGGTCGAGGGTCTCGTTCCGGTCGAGGAACCAGTAGCCGGTCACGTGCGCCGTCGGCGGGTAGTCGTCGGGGACGGGCACCACGTGGCGGCTGTACGGGTACAGCACGTGCACTGCAGAGCCGTCGGGGTCCACCAGGGGGTCGGCGAGGCGCCCGACTGGCCCGGTGAGTCCGAGCTGCGCCCGGAGGTCGTTGATCAGGCCTCCGTAGGCGAGTGTGGCGAAGCGCGTGAACGCGTAGGTCGCCCGGTTCCCCCGCGCGCCGAAGGATCGCCCCCCCCGAGGAACGGCACGGGGTGCGCCGCGGTCGGGGTATAGAAGGGCAACGGCAGCGAGAGCACCCCGGGCACACCGAGTGCCTCCGCGATGTGCGGCCCGGCCAGGCATTTCGGGTGATAGACGACGACGTCCGCGTCGAACCCCTCGGCGGCGCGGCGCGTCTCGTCGAGCTGCTCCCGCATCGCGTCCCGCATGGTGCCCATGGCCTTCAGCGCATCTCGCGGTCCCGACGCCTCGGGCATCACGTCCTGCATCAGGCGCAGCAGCTCCGAGCCCGCGGAGGCGACTCGAATGGTGCCTGACGTCGCGGGCGGGACGAGGTTCTCCATTCCTCCCGGGATCACGAGGGCGACCTCGTGCCCGGCGTCCGAGAGGGCTCCGGCGAGTGCCGCGTAGGGCTGGATGTCGCCCCGTGTCCCGAACGTCATGATGAGCACGCGCATGATGCGACCGTAGGGCACGATCCGTCTCGGCGGAAGCCTCGTGCGCACTCGAAGTCAGTCCCCGATATCGGTGCGTGGGGTGACGTCAGCGGCGCAGGGCATCAGGATGGAGGTCCCGGCCCACTCGGGCCGGATCCCCTCGAGAGGACCCCCTCATGACGCAGCGCGTGCGCGTCCAGAATTTCACCATCTCCCGCGACGGCATCGGTGCCGGCGAGGACCAGACCTTCGAGCATCCCTTCGGCCATGTCGACCCCGGCGAGCTGATGGCCTGGGCCTTCGGCACCGCGCATTTCCCCGGCCGCAGCGACGGCGCCGGTAGCCGCGGGCTGGAGGATTACTTCACCCGCGACTTCGCCCAGGGCATCGGTGCCGAGATCATGGGGCGGCACAAGTTCGGCCCGCAGCGCGGCCCCTGGCCCGAGGACGACGACTGGACCGGCTGGTGGGGTGAGGAACCACCGTTCCACACGCCGGTGTTCGTGCTCACCCACCATCCGAAGCCCTCCCTGGCCGTCGGGGAGACCACCTTCGATTTCCTCGACGCCACCCCGGCCGAGGCGCTCGCACAGGCGAAGGCCGCGGCCGACGGGAATGACGTGCGCATCGGCGGCGGGGTCAGCACGGTGCGCCAGTTCCTCGAGGCGGACCTCGTCGACGAGATGCACGTGGCGATCGCACCGCTCGAGTACGGGGCCGGGCTGAAGTTGTGGGAGCGGCCCGAGGAGCTCGAGGACCGCTTCCACCTGGAGCGGATCACTGCACCGAGCGGGGTCGAGCACTGCTTCTTCTGGCGGCGCTGAGCAGAGCCCCGCTCTCCGGAGCAGGGCGGACTCCCCGGGTCAGAGCACCTGGATGCCGAACCCGAGCAGGGCGATCACGATCCCGCCGAGTCGCACGGCGAGCACGAACCTGCGGCTGCTCGCATCGATCAGCTCGGCGAAGCCCAGCAACAGCAGCATCCCGAGAGCGACCAGCGAGGTCCCGGGCATCGCCTCGACGTCCAGGACCGCGGGTGCGACGAGCGTGGCGACCAGCAGCACGGTGAACCCGACGGCGCTGACCCGCGCGCGCGTGCTCGGACGCGGCGGTCCGTCCAGCTCCTCGCGAAGCTCCCGAATCGACGATCGTCGCGCGGGGTGGGTCTGAGCAGCGGACTCGTTCCGCATCGGCATCACCGCTCCCCTCCGGTTGGTCCGACCACCCTAGGACAGCCGAGCCGCCCGTGGCCAGAGGACGCCGCCGGGACCCGACTGCGACCCTGCATGCCCGCCGGGCCGCCCCTTCCCCTCCTGCGCCACCAGACTCCTGCCCCTGGCGAGGTCTGAACGCCCCACAGCCGTTCACCCTTGATATGCGGCAGAGTTCTGGTGGCGCTCCGGGCCCGCCGGGCCGCGGCTCACGGCACCGCC
>JAKDUN010000021.1 GCA_030457675.1 Brachybacterium sp.
TTGGTGTCGGTGTCGACGTTGGAGTTGGTGTCGACGCTGGTGTTGGTGTCGGCGTCGGTATTGGTGTCGATCCTGTATCCCGGCGTCTGTGCCGATGGATCAACTGCGCGACTCAACATCCTCAGTTTAGAACACCTGCTCGACATTCACCAGTGCGGACCACGAAATAGTGACAATTTGTGGATAACCACGGTGTGTGGAGGAATGGTCATCTGATCCACACCACATACACATTCTGTGGATACTTACAGGTCACTTCCCGGTACTCCGCGCCGGACCCACGGTGATCCCAGCGTGCCGACAACGACGTTGTCGGCGGTTTCACTGGCCACCAAGGCGTCACACAACAATGCACAACTGATTGCGCTTCGCAACCCATCCCTGAAATTGGGGACTACTTGTGGAGCGAGCATCCCCTCAGGCCGGACCGCCGAACTGCAGCACGGTCTCGCCGTAGGACTTGGTGCCGTCGTCGGCCCACCCCTCCGGCCACTCGAGCAGGCGGGTGCGTGAGGAGCGCTCGATGACGACCAGTGCGTCATCGGCCAGCGCGGGGCGCAGGGTGAGCAGCATCTGCTCGAGCGCCTCGGTGGGCACGTCGTAGGGCGGGTCGAGGAAGACCAGGGTCGCGGCGGGCGCTGTCGTCTGGGCGGCATGCTGCGTCGCGAGCTGGCCGGCGACGCTCGCCGCCTTCCCCGCACGGATCTCGACGCGGCCGTCCAGACCCAGCTCGCTCGCAGTGCGGCGCAGCTGCTTGGCGGTCGGCCCGTGCAGCTCGGCCAGGAGGGCGTGCTCGGCGCCGCGGGAGAGCGCCTCGAAGGCGAGCGCGCCGGTGCCCGCATAGAGGTCGAGCACCCGGGCGCCGGCGAGCGCGTCCCATCCCTCGAGGCGGTTGAACAGGGCCTCGCGGACCTTGTCCGAGGTGGGGCGGGTGCCCTTGCCCGGCGGGCCGGGGATGGTGCGGCCTCCGAGCTGGCCTGCGACGATGCGCGGCATGTCAGCTCCTCTCCACGTCGGGGTCGGCGTCCCGCAGACGGTCCGCGATGGCGCCGGCGAGTGCAGGATGAGCAGTCAGCTCGGGATCGGCGGCCACCACGGCGAAGGCATCCTCACGTGCCTGCTCGATGACGCGGGCATCGCGCATCACGTCGAGGTGCTTCAGAGTGCGCTGCAGCCCGGACTGCTCCTCCCCCACCAGATCGCCGGCGCCGCGGCGGCGCAGGTCGAGCTCGGCGAGCGCGAAGCCGTCGGCCGCATCGGCGATGCGCTGGAGATGCAGGGAATGATCCGCCCCGACCTCCGCAGACGAGTCGAAGAAGGCGATGCCCGCGTGCTCGCCGCGGCCCACGCGACCGCGGAGCTGGTGGAGCTGGGAGACGCCGAAACGCTCAGCGTCGAGCACGATCATCGTCGAGGCATTGGGCACGTCGACGCCGACCTCGATGACCGTGGTGGAGACCAGCAGGTCGATCTCGCCGCGCGCCATCTGCGCCATCACCTCCTGCTTCTCCTCACCGGTCAGGCGCCCGTGGAGGATGCCGAGCCGTGCCCCGGCGAACTCGGACCGCTCGGCCAGGCGCTGCGCGGTCTGGGTGACGCCGCGGGCGGGCTCGAGCGTCGGCGGCTTCTCGTTGCCGTTCTCATCGAGCTCCGGCGGGGCCGGTGCGTCGGCCTCATCCTCATCGATGCGGGCGCAGACCACGAACACCTGGCGCCCCGCAGCGATCTCCTCCGCGGCGCGCTGCCACATTCGCTGCTCCCACTTCGGGAGCTTCTCGTGGACCACGAAACTGGTGACCCCGGCGCGCAGGCCGGGGCTCTCGCGCAGGGAGAGCACGTCGAGGTCGCCGACGGTCGCCAGCGCCGCGGTGCGCGGGATCGGGGTCGCGGTCATCACGATGACGTGCGGGCTCTGGCCCGCCGGCCCCTTGGTGCGCAGACGCCGGCGGTGGTCGACCCCGAAGCGGTGCTGCTCGTCGATCACCACCAAGCCCAGCGAGGCGAACTCCACGGACTCGGTGAGCAGCGCATGGGTGCCCACCACGATCCCGGCCTGTCCCGAGGTGACGTCCAGGAGCGTCTCCCGGCGACCGGCGGTGCGCTGGGACCCGGTGAGCAGGCGCACCCGGGTCGCCGCCTCGTGCCCGTCGAGCTGACCCGCCCGGGCGAGATCGCCGAGCAGGGTGAGCAGGGTGCGGTGGTGCTGCTCGGCAAGCACCTCGGTGGGGGCGAGCAGCGCGGCCTGATGGCCGGAGTCCACGGCGCGGAGCATGGCGCGCAGAGCGACGACGGTCTTGCCGGACCCGACATCGCCCTGCAGCAGCGCACTGGTGGGATGGCCGTTGCCGATGCGCTCCTCGATCTCGCCACCGATCTCGCGCTGGCCGTCGGTGAGAGTGAAGGGCAGGCGCGCATCGAACAGCCCCTGCAACGGTCCCTCGGCGGCGAGGACCGGTGCGGGCGTGCGCTCGTCCTGGCCCCGGCGCTGGGCGAAGATCGCCTGCAGGATGAAGGCCTCCTCGAAGCGGAGATGGGCCATGCCGTGACGAGTGTTCTCGACGGTCAGCGGGGTGTGGACCAGACGCACGGCCTCCTCGAGCGGGGCCACGGCGCGGCGGGCGATCA
This sequence comes from Brachybacterium sp., assembly GCA_030457675.1. Classification (GTDB taxonomy): domain Bacteria; phylum Actinomycetota; class Actinomycetes; order Actinomycetales; family Dermabacteraceae; genus Brachybacterium. The sequence goes on from JAKDUN010000021.1 coordinate 2,626, forward strand.
CCTCGTCGGGGACAGGGCGGCTGAGTGAGCCGGCGAACTCGAGCCCCTTCTCGGTGGCCGAGCGCATGGTCGCCTGGGCGATGTTCTGCCGCAATGGATAGACGGGCCGCGGCCGCTGGGCCCAGGCGCGGCCCTCGTCGGTGTCCTCGACCGGCTCGTAGGCGGGGTGGGTGATCTGGAGGGCCTGGCGGTAGCCGTCGAACCCGACGGTGCCGTGCACGATGATGCGCGCACCGACCGCGAGTCTGCCGCGATGCCACTGGAGCTGGTGCTGCTTGGTGAGGAAGAAGGTCAGCACGATCTCGTCATCACCGTCGGAGACGGTGACCTCGAGGATGAAGCCGTGACGGCTGCGCATCGCCCGGTCGCGGAGGGAGACCACTGAGACCACAGCGCTGACCTCTTCACCCTGGCTCACCTCGTGCAGGGAGCGCAGAGGTGCGGGGACCACGTAGCGCCGCGGGGCAAAGCGCATCATGGTGTCCAGGTCTCGCACGCCGAAGGAGGCCATCGCTGTGGACTCCTTGGAGATCAGCAGCTCCTTCAGCGGCATCGAGCCGCGAGCGGTCTCCTGCCTCCTGGCCATGCGGACGCCTCCTCGTGCTCAGTGCGCACGGTCCCGGCGTGCGCGGTCCCGTACAGTGCGACCTGCGAGGTCCTATCGTGCCATTGCCCTGCGACGCTGTGGCGGAATCCACAACGCCTCGGAGCGCCCCTCCCCTTCAGGCACACAGAGATGTGGGCTATGATTCCGTGGTTGCCCTGACCGCCGGGGGCTCGCACCTCCGTGCTCACCCAGGTCACCGACCCCGCCGTTCCGGCGCGGGGGTGGAGCGGGCACCGCGATCAGAACATCGACGTACCAGGAGACGACAGTGGCTGCTTCCACGTGTGACATCTGCGCCAAGAGCCCCAGCTTCGGCAAGGCCGTGTCTCACTCGCACCGCCGCAGCTCGCGTCGCTGGAACCCGAACATCCAGTCCGTCCGTACTGTGATCAAGGGCACCAGCAAGCGCGTGAACGTGTGCACCTCCTGCCTCAAGGCAGGCAAGGTCAGCACGCTCGGTGCCTGAGCGAGACCGCACAGCTTTCATCCACGAGAGCCCCCACCCGATCGGGTGGGGGCTTTCGTGCATCTGACCACCGAGGAGAACCGATGCCCGCGTCCGCGCCCACCCTCCTGGCCACCAGTGCTGGCTATCGCCCGCACGCCCGGCTGCGCTTCGGATTCGGGCCGATGATGGCCTTCGCGGTCGCGCTCTCTCAGGAACGTCGTCCCCGGGCCGACGGACCGCCGCGGATCTGCCACCTCGGCACCGCGAGCGGCGACGACAGGAGCTTCCAACGCGATATGGAGGAGGCTGCCCGGGAGGCGGGGTACGTGCTGCACCACCTGAGCCTGTTCCCACAGCCCAACGTCGAGGACATCGAGGCCTATCTGCGCGGATTCGACGTGCTGTGGGTCAACGGCGGATCGGTGGCGAACCTGCTCGCGGTGTGGCGGGCCCACGGGCTGCCGGAAATCCTCCGCCGGCTCTGGCAGGACGGCGTGGTGCTGGCTGGCATCTCGGCGGGATCGATCTGCTGGTTCGAGGGTGGGGTGACCGACTCCTTCGGCCCCGACCTGCAGCCGATGACGAACGGGCTGGGCTTCCTGCCCGATGCCAACGGGGTGCACATGGACTCCGAGGAGCGCCGCCGGCCGCTGCTGCACGAGCTTGTCGCCGAGGGGACGCTGGGGCCGGCGCTGTGCACCGACGACGGCTCGGGGCTGCTCTTCCGCGGCACAGAGCTCGTCGAGGCGGTCGCCGAGATCGACGGGGTCCGAGTCACCCGGATCCAGCGCGGCGCTGACGGGGCCGTGGTGGAGACCGATCTGCCGGTGCGCCGGCTGCGCTGAGCGTCAGGGGACGTCGCGCAGCACCGCGGTGAGGCCGTTCGGGATCTCGACCAGCTGCACCGGGTCGGCCTCGGTGCGGTGCAGGGTGGCCAGCAGCGGTGCGGTGTGCGGATCGGTGGGGTGGTTGTCCAGGTCCAGCGACCGGACCCCCATCTCGCGCAGGTCCTCGAGCATCGCGGCAAGGCAGAGGGCGACATCGGTCCGGGCGTGCGGGGCGGCTGCGTCGACGGCCTCGAGCGCGCCCTCGCGGCGAGGGCCGACGGGCTCACTCTCGTCCGTGTCCGAGCTGTACAGGTCGGCGAGCGCCGTGATCTCGCCGTCGCGCACCACGGCCCAGGAGTGCTCGCGCGCGGACTCCTCATAGAACTCCTCCCCCACCCGGGGGCGGAGCACCTCGCGCGGCGCGGTGGGCGACCAGCTGGCGTGCTGCCAGGTGTAGCGGTCGGTGAGGGCATCGACGAGATACTCGCGGGGCAGAGCGGTCCAGCGGACGACGCGGGCGGCGCCGTCGTGGCCCTCGCGGACCGCGGCGCACCAGCGGGCCGTGCGGTCAGCGGCGACGTCCACGCGCAGCAGCGGCACCTCGAGATAGGTCACCGCGCCCTGCGCGCGCAGGAAGCCGTCCCGCTCGGAGCCGGGCTCCACCTTGCTGGACAAAGAATTATCGCTGTATTGACCGAGTTCGCCAAGAAGCGCTGTGCCGTGTCCGCGGCGGCGGTGGGCCGGGTCGATCTCGAGCTCGACGAGATCGCGCTCGGGATGGACGGCGTTCGGGCCGATGCGGCCCACGCCGACCACGAGCGGGCGACCGGAATCGGGCGCATCGACCTCGAGCACGAGAGCCCGGAAGCCCTCCCGCCAGCCGTCGGGCTTCAGCCACTCGAAGCGGTGGCCGTCGCGGGCGGCGTCGGCCTCCGTGGCAGGGCGGAACCGCCGCGCTCCGTCGCCCGCTCCCCCGACGCTCACTCCGCGGCGGCGTCCGCGAAGGTCGCGGTGTCGATCACGGCACGGAAGTGCACGTCGCCGGCGACCACGCGGTCGTAGGCGGCATCGGCCTCGTGGACGCCGATCACCTCGATCTTGGCGGCGAGACCGTGCTCGGCGCAGAAGTCGAGCATCTCCTGGGTCTCGGCGATGCCGCCGATGTTGGAGCCGGCGAGCACCTTGCCGCCGCCGATCAGGGAACCGAAGCCGACGGGCTGCTTCTCCGGCGGGAGGCCGACGACTGCCATCACGCCGCGGGGTGTGAGCAGGCTCAGGTACCGGTCCACGGGGATGGAGGCGCTGATGGTGTTCAGGATCAGGTCGAACTCGCCGCGGTGATCGCGGAAGAAGTTCTCCTCGGTGGTGGCCAGGACCCGCTGGGCACCGAGCTCGAGGGCGTCCTGCTCCTTCTTCAGGGAGCGGGAGAGCACGGTGACCTCGGCCCCCATGGCGGCGGCGATCTGCACGCCCATGTGGCCGAGCCCGCCCAGTCCCAGCACGGCGACGCGCTTGGCACGGCCTTCGACCGTCTCCCCGGCACCCCATCGACGCAGCGGGGCGTAGGTGGTGATGCCGGCGCAGAGCAGCGGTGCGGCGGCGTCGAAGGCGAGCTCGTCGGGGATGCGGCACACGAAGCGCTCGTTGACCACGACCTTCTCGGCGTAGCCGCCCTGGGTGATGGTGCCGTCGGCATCCGTCGCGTTGTAGGTGCCGACATTGCCCTCCAGGCAGTTCTGCTCCTGGTCAGCACGGCACTCCTCGCACGCACCGCAGGAATTCACCATGCAGCCCACGCCGACGCGGTCTCCGACCTTCCAGCCGGTGACTCCGTCGCCGACGGCGGAGACGACGCCCGCGATCTCGTGACCGACGGTCAGCGGGAAGCTCGCCTCGCCCCATTCGTTGCGAATGGTGTGGATGTCGCTGTGGCAGATCCCGGCCGCGTGGATGTCGATGACCACGTCATCGGCGCGCGGATCGCGGCGCTCGATGGTGGTGACGCGGAACGGCTGCTCGGGGCCGGTCTTCTGCAGAGCCTTGACGGTGAACGGCATGGAGTTCCTCCGGACGTGCGTGGGGGTGGCGCGGAGAGCGCCGCGTATCAGCGTATCTCTGCTCCCTCACCCGCGCTCACGCGAAGTGGTCGAAGCCGGTCCCCTCGACGGGTGCTCCGTCCAGCAGCACGGCCGGTTCGTGCGCCGTGGGGGCCAGGACCCGACCGATGGGTCGGAATCCCTCCGGGACGTGGCCGGGGGCGAAGCTCGCGAGCATCGCGTGCTCCTCGCCGCCGTGGAGGACCCAGGCCCACGGGTCGGCATCCAGCTCCGCGGCGAGCCCGGTGAGCTGCTCGACGTCGGGGGCGAGCGCCGCAGGGTCGAGGTCGAGGGTGACCTGCGAGGCGGCGGCGAGGCGGCGGCCGTCACGGACCAGCCCGTCGGAGAGATCCATCATGGCGCGCGCGCTGCGGCCGACGGTCCAGCCGAGCGAGAGATCGGGGTCGGGGGCATCATGCCATTGCAGAAGATGTGCGGCAGAGGGGTCCTGGATGCTGCGGAGCATGACGGTCGGCTTGCCGTCGGCTCCGGACCTGACCAGGGCGCGCTCCCCCAGCACCAGGGCGAGACCGGCGGCGGAGCGGCCCAGGCGGGGGGCGCCGATCGCGAGGACGTCCCCGGGCAGGGCTCCGGAACGGCGCACCGGCTCCTGGTCCGCGGGGAGGGACCCCATCGCCGTGACGGTGACGGTGAGGTCCTCCGCGCGGCCGAGGTCTCCGCCCACGATGCTCGCGCCGTCGGCCTCGGCACGCGCCGTGAGACCGATCGTCAGCTCTTCGAAGACCGTGGCGGGGGTGCTGGCCGGAGCAGAGATCGCGACCACCAGTGCGAGGGGCGCCGCGCCCATCGCCGCCACGTCGGCGAGATTCTGGACCGCGGCTTTGCGGCCGATCCAGCGGGGAGTGGTGGCGTGCATCATGAAGTCATGGCCCTCGACCAGCATGTCAGTGGTGACCACCAGTCGCGGTGACGGCAGTCGCACCACGGCGGCATCATCGCCTGGTCCCACCTCGACCTCGGAGCCGGTCCGCAGGTGCGGGAGCATGCGGGCCAGGAGCGCGGCCTCGCCGTGCGGCGTGCTGCCGTGGGGGGTGGTGCTTGCCATGCACCCAGTGTGCCCGAGGTCCGGCCCGGTAGGCTCGCGGGGTGCTCCGCTCCCGCCTGTTCGCTCTGCCCGCCGCCGGCCTGATGGCCATCAGCCTCGTCTCCTGCGGCACCGTGCAGGTGCCGGCCGGTGCCGATGCCGCGGACCCGACCTGCGCCGACATCGTGCTCGGCGCTCCACCCGAGGTGCTGGGCATGGAGCGGTCGGAGACCTCCAGCCAGGGCACTGCGGCGTGGGGCAGCGGCGAGGAGACCATCGTCATGCGCTGCGGGGTCACGCCGCCCGGTCCCACCACCGATCTGTGCACCACGCTCGCCGACGCCAACGGGGTGGAGATCGACTGGATCGTGCAGGAGCTCGAAGGCGATGGGTTCCTGTACACCACCTATGGTCGCGAACCGGCGATCGACGTCTCGGTGCCGCAGGCGGCGGCCCCCGATCAGCCCTCGGGCGCGGCCCTGGACCTCTCCCAGGTGATCAGCCTGAACATCGAGGCCACGGACCGCTGCATCGGGCCCGGGGACGCGCAGTAGCGCGCAGCCGAGAGTGCTCAGCGCGCGCCGAGGCGGCGGGTGCGGGCGTGCTCGATCAGCTCGGCGATGAGGTCCGCGTAGCTCAGCCCCATGTTCTCCCAGAGCACCGGGAACATGGAGTACGGCGTGAATCCCGGCATCGTGTTGACCTCGTTGACCAGCACCCGGTGGTCGGAGGTGACGAACATGTCGACCCGAGCCAGCCCTTCCAGGCCCAACGCCCGGAACGCGCCCCTGGCGATCTCCCGGGCGTCCTCGAGCACGGCATCGGGAAGTGAGGCGGGCACATCGATGCTCACCGTCCCCTTGCCGAAGTACTTCGCCTCATAGTCGTAGAAGTCGAGGTCCGCACCGACCTTGACCTCACCGGGCAGGGTGGTGCTGGGTTCGCGTCCGTCCCGGCCCTGGAGCACGCCGCACTCGACCTCGCGGGCGTCCAGACCCTCTTCGATCAGCACCTTCGGGTCCACGGCGAAGGCGTTCTCGATCGCGGCCTCGAGCTCCTTCGGATCGCTCACCCGGGTCACGCCCAGGCTGGATCCCGCCCGGGCCGGCTTGATGAACCAGGGCAGCGGGTGGGTGCCTCGCAGATAGGTGGCGATGCGGTGGGACTCGCTCGCCCAGCCGTCCTCGTGCACGACGATGCCGGGGGCGCACTCGAGGCCCGCGGCGCGCAGCGCGAGCTTCGTGGCCGCCTTGTCCATCGCGGCGGCCGAGGCGAGCACGCCGCTGCCCACGTACGGGATGTCGAGCATCTCGAGCATGCCCTGGACGGTGCCGTCCTCGCCGTAGGCGCCGTGCAGCAGCGGCCAGAGGACGTCGATGTCAGCGAGATCGTGGAGCGCGCCGTCCCGGACGGTGCGCAGCGTGATCGGTGCCCCGGGACGATGGCGGACGTCGGGGAGCAGCACCTCGTTCCCAGCAGGATCGACCTCCGGGGCGCGGCCGTCGACCAGCGTCCAGTCGCTGGGGTCGTCGGAGACGTGGATCCAGCGGCCCTCACGGGTGATGCCGAGCGCGATCACCTCGAAGCGCTCGCGATCGATCGCGGCCAAGATGCCGCCGGCGGTGACGCACGAGATGCCGTGCTCGCCGCTGCGGCCGCCGAACAGGAGGGCGACGGTGGTTCTCATGGTTCAGAGCATATTCATTCGGGGCGGACCGAGCGGGACAACAGCGCCGTGGTGACCTCATCGATGCCCTCGCCATGGTCCACGACGGCGACGACGGCGCGGGTGATCGGCATATCCACCCCGAGCCGCGCGGCGAGATCTGCGACCGCTCGAGCGGTCGCGACCCCCTCGGCCGTCTGGCCCACCTCGGCCGCGGCCGCCTGGACATCCAGTCCCCGGCCCAGGGCGAGGCCCAGGCGATGGTTGCGGCTCAGCGGGGACGCGCAGGTGGCCACCAGATCGCCCATCCCGGCCAGGCCCGCGAAGGTCTCCGGGCGACCGCCGAGGGCCACGCCGAGCCGGGTGATCTCGGCCAGGCCACGGGTGATCAGGCTGGCCGTGGTGTTGTGGCCGTGGCCCAGGCCCACCGCGGCCCCCACTGCGATCGCGATGACATTCTTCACGGCCCCGGCGACCTCTACCCCGACCACGTCAGTGGAGGTGTAGGCCCTCATGTAGGGCGCCTGGCACCAGGCGGCGAGCGTGTCCGCGAGCTCCTGGGAGGGGGCGGCGACCACACTCGCGCAGGGACGACGCTCGGCGATCTCGGCCGAGAGGTTCGGGCCCGAGAGCACACCGATGCGCTCCGGTGCCGCTCCTCCGGCCTCCGCGATGACCTCGCTGATGCGGGCGTCGGTGCCGCGCTCGATCCCCTTGGTCAGCGACAGCACCGGGATCGCCGGCAGTGCGGGTCCCGCAGCGAGGGTCGCGCGCAGCGACTGGGCGGGGATCGCGATGACCGCTCCGTCGGCCCCCTCGAGCGCCGCGGAGAGCTCGGAGGTGCCCTGTACCGACTCGGGAAGGCGGAGATCCGGGAGATAGGCGCGATTGCTGTGCTGCTCGCGGATCTCGCGGGCGACCTCCTCGCGGCGGGCCCAGAGCGCCACCTCCGACCCACTGTCGGCGAGAACGCGCGCGAAGGTGGTGCCCCAGCTGCCGGCGCCGAGCACGGCGAGACGACGGGTGGTCGGCGGGGTGGTCATCATGAGGTCTGCTTCCAGGCTCGATAGCCGCGCTGAGGCTTTCCGATCTCGGGACGATGGGTGTCGCGGCGGCCGTCGTGCAGCACGGTCGGCGGGTGCTGGCCACGCAGCTGCCCGAGGAGAGCGGCGATGCGCGTCATCAGCTCCGCGGTGACGCGCTGCGCGGCCTGCTGGGGAGTCTCTCCCGCCTGCCGAGTGGCCGTGAACGGCTCGCCCACCAGGATCTGCACGCGGCGACCCGGGCGGGGGCGCGGGAGCGGGGAGCCGACGGGCCACAGGGCGCGGCCGCCCCAGGTCGCGATCGGCAGCAGCGGCGCCCCGGTGTCCAGGGCGAGCCGGGCGGCGCCGAGGCGTGCCTGCATCGGCCACAGCTCGGGGTCCCGGGTGTAGGTGCCCTCCGGGAACACCATGATCACCTCGCCACGGCCGAGCGCGGCCCGCGCATCGTCCAGGGCGTCACCGCTGCGGGCGGTGCCGCGCCGCACGGTGATCTGACGGGCGCCGCGCAGCAGCGCCCCCAGCACAGGGATGCGGAACAGCGATTCCTTGGCCAGGAATCGCGGCGCGATCCCGGAGGCCTGCAGCAGATGTCCGTAGCCGAAGGCGTCGTAGGCGCTGAGATGGTTGCCGCAGGCGATCGCCGCGGTGGTGGCGGGCAGATGCGCGGTGCCCTCCCAGCGAGGCCGAGCGAGCAGTGTGAGAAGGGGGCGCAGCGGGAGCTGGGCGAGGCCGATGACGGCACCCGCCCGCCGCTGCGGGACCCGGGCGGTGCCCACGTCCCAGCTGCGCAGCAGGCTGGTCATCGCCCGGCCGAGGAGCCCCGGCCCAGTGCCCTGCGAGAGACCTGTCCGGTCAACCTCGCCGCTCTGGGATCGCTCACCAGGGCGCGCCGGCGCAGGGTGGTCGGCGCGCGACGTGCCAGGGTGTTGACCGCTGCGGCGTGCATCAGTCGCCGCGGGGCGAACGCGAGACGGCCACGGACCGAGCGGTACTTCACCGCGGTGGTGACCTGCAGCAGGTCCCCGCCCGGCAGCAGCGCCACCCCGATGCGGACGGTCAGCTTCTCGTCGTCGTCGATGATCAGCGCCTCGGATCCGACCACCTCATCGGTGACGAACTCCTTCTGGGGCGGCGGGACCATGTCGAACAGGCGGATGGTCTCATCGCGCAGCGCCCGCAGCCCGCGGGAGGACAGCGGAGTGTTCTCGTGCGAGAAGATCGCCTCGGCCCAGACCCGTGGATCGGTCTCGTCGACACCAGCGGTGGGGACGATCACCACGTCGCAGTAGTCAGGGATCGGGATGTCCCGCAGCGCCAGGGAGCCGGAGGCTCCGGGCAGCGGGCGGGCGATCCGGTCCTCGTCGGGCACCTCGTTCATCCTCAGTCCTCTTCCCAGTACTCTGCACCCAGCGCGGAGAGCTTCTCGCGGAAGGACTCGTAGCCGCGGTCGATGAGGTCGATGCCCCGGATGGTGGACGTCCCCTCGGCGCCGAGCGCGGCGATCAGGTACGAGAAGCCGCCGCGCAGGTCCGGGACGGTGATGTCGGCGCCGTGGAGGGCGTGGGGGCCGGAGACCACGGCGGAGTGGTTGTAGTTGCTGCGGCCGAAGCGGCAGCTCGAGCCACCCAGGCATTCGCGGTACACCTGGATGCGGGCGCCCATGTCGTTCAACGCCGAGGTGAACCCGAGGCGGTTCTCGTAGACGGTCTCGTGGAGGATGGAGATGCCGTCGGCCTGCGTGAGCGCGACCACCAGCGGCTGCTGCCAGTCGGTCATGAAGCCGGGGTGGACATCCGTCTCCAGCGCGATCGCCTTCAGCGCAGCGCCGGGATGGAAGAAACGGATGCCGTCCTCGCGGATCTCCATCCCGCCGCCCACCTTGCGGAAGATGTTGAGGAAGGTCGCCATCGGCTTCTGCTGGGCGCCGCGGACGAAGACGTCGCCCTTGGTCACCAGTGCGGCGCAGGCCCAGGACCCGGCCTCGATGCGGTCACCCAGCGCGGTGTGCTGGTAGCCGCCGAGCGATTCGACTCCCTCGATGGTGATGGTGCGATCGGTCTGCAGGGAGATGATCGCGCCCATCTTCTGCAGCACGGCGATGAGGTCCTCGATCTCGGGCTCGACCGCGGCGTTGGTGAGTTCGGTGACCCCCTGGGCACGCACCGCTGTGAGCAGCACCTGCTCGGTGGCGCCCACGCTCGGGTACTCGAGGTGGATCTTCGTGCCCTTCAGACCGTTCGGCGCGGTGATGTAGATGCCCATCTCGCGCTTGTCGACGACCGCACCGAAGTTGCGCAGGACGTCGAGGTGGTAGTTGATCGGGCGGTCCCCGATCCGGCAGCCGCCGAGGTCGGGGATGATCGCCTCGCCGAGGCGGTGCAGCAGCGGCCCGCAGAACAGGATCGGGATGCGCGAGCTGCCGGCATGCGCATCGATATCCGCGACATGGGCCCGCTCGACGTTCGAGGGATCCATCCGCAGCGTGCCGGAGGCGACGTCGTTCTCGACCTTCACGCCGTGGATCGACAGCAGGTTGGAGACGATCCGGACGTCGCTGATGTCGGGCACCGATCGCAGCACGCTGGGGGCCTCCCCCAGCAGGGCTGCGACCATCGCCTTCGAGACCAGGTTCTTCGCCCCGCGCACGGTGATCTCACCGTCGAGAGGGCGTCCTCCGCGCACATGGAATGTCGAACTCATGGTGTCCTTGCCTCGGCGGTGGAACGTCCGTGGACGCCCCTCTCTGACCGGGTCACCCTACCGGAGCGACCTGCGCGACAGGTGGTCGCTCAATCCTCGGTGAGTGCCGGCAGGGTCTTCGGCATCCAGGACGGGCGCGTCGCCTCGAAGTCGGTGATGTCCTGCTCATAGCGCAGGGTCAGGCCGATGTCGTCCAGGCCCTCCATCAGGCGCCAGCGGGTGTAGTCGTCGACCTCGAAGCGGAAGATGCTGTCCCCGGCGTGGGCCTGGCGGTTCTCGAGATCCACGGTCACCTCGGTGCCGGGGTTCTCCTCGAGGATCTTCCACAGCTGCTCGAGGTCGTCCTGCGAGAGGATGCCGGCGACCAGGCCCTGCTTGCCCGCATTGCCGCGGAAGATCTCCGCGAAGCGGGTGGAGAGCACGGCGGCGAAACCATAATCACGCAGTGCCCAGACCGCATGCTCGCGGGAGGAGCCGGTGCCGAAGTCCGGACCGGCTACCAGGACCGAGCCCTTCGCGTAGGCAGGCTGGTTCAGCACGAAGTCGGGGTCATTGGTGCGCCAGGCGTGGAACAGTCCGTCGTCGAAGCCGGTCTTGGTGACGCGCTTGAGGTAGACGGCGGGGATGATCTGGTCGGTGTCGACATTGCTGCGGCGCAGCGGGACACCGATCCCGGTGTGGGTGGTGAAGGCTTCCATGGTTGGGACTCCTGGTCAGGCGACGGGCTGGAGGTCGGAGGGTGCGGCGTCCGCACCGAGGTCCGACGGGGAGGACAGGGTGCCGCGCACGGCGGTCGCCGCGGCCACCACCGGCGAGACCAGATGGGTGCGTCCGCCCTTGCCCTGGCGGCCCTCGAAGTTGCGGTTGGAGGTGGAGGCGGCGCGCTCCCCCGGTGCCAGCTGGTCGGGGTTCATGCCCAGGCACATGGAGCACCCGGCCTGGCGCCACTCGGCACCGAAGGCTTCGAACACCTGGTCCAGCCCCTCCTGCTCGGCCTGCAGACGCACCCGTGCCGAGCCCGGCACCACCAGCACCCGTACGCCCGGATCCTTGACCCGGCCCTCGAGCACGGAGGCGAAGGCGCGCAGATCCTCGATGCGGCCGTTGGTGCACGAGCCCATGAAGACGGTGTCGACCCTGATGTCCTTCAGCGGGGTGCCGGGAACGAGGTCCATGTACTCCAGGGCGCGCTCGGCCGCATGGCGGGAGCTGTCGTCGGTGAAGTCCTCCGGGGCGGGGACCCGACCGGACAGCGGCAGGCCCTGGCCGGGGTTGGTGCCCCAGGTGACGAAGGGCTCGAGCGTGTCCGCATCGATGACCACCTCGGTGTCGAAGGTGGCGTCGTCCTCGGAGCGCAGCGTCTTCCAGTGCTCGACGGCCGTGTCCCAGTCCTCGCCCTGCGGGGCGTGGGGGCGGTCCTTGACGTACTCGAAGGTGGTCTCGTCGGGGGCGATCATGCCGGCGCGGGCACCGGCCTCGATCGACATGTTGCAGATCGTCATCCGCCCCTCCATGGAGAGGTCGCGGATCGCCTCGCCGCGGTACTCGAGCACATAGCCCGCGCCGCCGCCGGTGCCGATCTTCGCGATCACCGCGAGGATGATGTCCTTCGCGGTGACACCGGGCTTCAGCGCGCCGGTGACGGTGACCGCCATCGTCTTGAAGGGGGTCAGCGGGAGGGTCTGGGTGGCCAGCACGTGCTCGACCTCGCTGGTGCCGATACCGAAGGCGAGCGCGCCGAAGGCGCCGTGGGTCGAGGTGTGGGAGTCGCCGCACACCACGGTGATTCCCGGCATGGTCAGCCCCAACTGTGGGCCGACGACGTGCACGATCCCCTGCTCCTTGTCGCCGAGGGAGTGGATGCGCACACCGAATTCCTCGGCATTGCGGCGCAGGGTGTCGATCTGGGTGCGCGAGGTGATGTCCGCGATCGGCTTGTCGATGTCGATCGTGGGGGTGTTGTGGTCCTCGGTCGCGATCGTCTGGTCGAGGCGGCGCGGGGCACGCCCCTCCTGGCGCAGACCGTCGAAGGCCTGCGGGCTGGTGACCTCATGGAGCAGCTGGAGGTCGATGTACAGCAGGTCCGGCTCACCGTTCTCACCGCGACGGACCACATGATCCGCCCAGACCTTCTCCGCGAGGGTCCCCGCCATGTCGATCCTTCCCTGCGCCCGTTGTGCGGGCACGTTCCTGAATGCTGAGAGGCGCTCGGGGTGCGAGCGCTCGTTCCATGGTGTGCCGGTCCACGATGCGATGCACTTGCGTCTCACACAATAAGACGTCAGTATCGGACCATGGACAAGACCTCGGAGGAGAACGGCAGCGGAGTCGGCGTGCTGGACAAGGCGGCGATCGTGCTCGGCGCCCTGGAAGCAGGCCCGGCGACGCTCGCCCAGCTCGTGCAGTCGACCGGCCTCGCCCGACCCACCGCCCACCGCCTCGCGGTGGCGCTCGAATTCCATCATCTGGTCGCGCGCGACATGCAGGGGCGCTTCATCCTCGGCCCGCGCCTGGGCGAGCTGGCCGCCGCGGCCGGCGAGGATCGGCTGCTGGCCTCGGCCGGGCCAGTGCTGGCGGCCCTGCGGGACCACACCGGGGAGTCCGCTCAGCTCTACCGCCGCCAGGGCGACCATCGCATCTGCGTGGCCGCGGCGGAGCGGCCGATCGGATTGCGCGACTCGGTGCCACTGGGTGCCGCCCTGACCATGCGTGCCGGCTCGGCGGCCCAGATCCTGTTGGCCTGGGAGGAGCCGGATCGACTGCACCGCGGCCTGCTCGGTGCCCGCTTCACCGCCACGCAGCTCTCGGCGGTGCGCCGCCGCGGCTGGGCGCAGTCGATCGGTGAGCGGGAGCCGGGAGTGGGCTCGGTCTCTGCGCCCGTGCGTGGGCCCAACGGTCGCGTGGTCGCGGCGCTGAGCATCTCCGGCCCGATCGAGCGGATCACCCGGCAGCCCGGGCGCCTGCACGCCGCCTCCGTGATGAGCTCGGCGAATCACCTCACCGAGCTGCTGCGTCGCGCGGGCTCCTGAGCTCCCGCCTGACGCGGAGCCCGGTCAGTCCCGTTCGATCCAGACCGGGGTGTTGGCGAAGCGCAGCACGTTGACCAGCTGCCGCGGGGCGGCGACCTTGCCTCCGGCGCCGGGGGTCCGCTCCCCCGCGACCATCATCAAGCTGGCGTCCTCGCTGGCCTGGATCAGCTCCTTGGGGCTGTCCGAGGCGGCGATCGTCACGTCCCTGACGAATACCGAGGGATGGGTCACGGCGATCCGCTGCGCGATGCCGGCGAGGATCTCCTGAGCCTCCTCCGGCGTGGTCTCCGGCCGCACCACGAGGTGGATGTCGCGCCCGTAGGCCTCGGCGAGGTCCGCCGCGCGCACGACCACTTCGGTCGCGATCTCATGGTGCACCAGCCCGATGGGGCCGCGACCGTCGATCCTCCCCCGCACCACCACCACCGGGCAGTGGGCCCGCGCCGCCAGCGCCAGCGACTTCGAGCCGACGATCAGGGTCATCAGCCGCCCCAGGCCGCGGCCGCCGAGCACCAGCAGGTCGGATTCCTCGCTGGCCTCGACCAGCACCGGCACCGCGTTGCCGTCGACGATCTCGGAGGTCACCGGGACCTCGACCCGGCTCTCGCGCACGAGGGCGACGGCGTCCTGGATCAGGGTGTGGGCGGCGCCGCGGAAGCCCGAGCCGGCCATCCCCGAGATCGGGTCGATGTTCACATCCAGCTCGGTCCAGACGAAGGCGTGGACGAGGTGGAGGCTGCCGCCGACGGCGGCGGCGTGGCGGGCGGCCCAGCGGACCGCCTGATCGGATTCGTCGGCATCGAACACACCGACCGTGATTCGAGGACCAGTGCTGTGTTCCATGTCACGACGATACTCCGTGAGGGGCGGCAGTGCCCAGGGAACTCGCCAGCAGCAGCAGAAAGCAGGAGGAGCCGACACCCGAAGGTGCCGGCTCCTCATTCGTACCCCGTACCGGATTCGAACCGGTGTTACCGCCGTGAGAGGGCGGCGTCCTAGGCCTCTAGACGAACGGGGCGGGAGCGAGACCGTGCGATCTCGCGTCGTACCCCGTACCGGATTTGAACCGGTGTTACCGCCGTGAGAGGGCGACGTCCTAGGCCGCTAGACGAACGGGGCGCGGACTGCACGACATCGAATGATGCCGTGAAGCGCTGGGGTACCAGGACTCGAACCTAGAACGACGGTACCAGAAACCGCTGTGTTGCCAATTACACCATACCCCATGGTGAGAGCACGTTCTTCTGTACTTCCCGTGCTGCACCTCGAATGGATTCCGAGGTCTTTCCGGGCCGCACTTCCTTGCCGTGCCGAGGTGAAACTCTACCGGGTCTTCCTCGCCATGACAAAGCGAGAAGGGCCCCTGGCGCTGTGAGGCTGAGCACCCCGCCCCACAGCGCCCGCCGGCTCAGGCTTCTGCCGCGTCGGTGGCCAGACGCTCGCGCAGGGCGCGCAGCCGCGACAGGCTGGAGGCCCTCCCCAGCAGCTCCATCGACTCGAACAGCGGCGGGGAGATCCGTCGGCCCGAGATCGCGCTGCGCAGGGGCCCGAAGGCCAGGCGCGGCTTGATGCCCATCTCCTCGATGATCGCTCCGCGCAGCGCCTCCTCGAGCGCGGCGGCGGCGAAGGAGTCCTCGGGGACGGCCTCGATCTCGCTGATCGCCCGCTCGAGCACGGCGACCGGGTCATCCCCCAGCTTCTTCAGCGCATCGTCCTGGACCACCAGGTCCTCGTCGGCGATGAACAGGAAGCCCATCAGGTCCGGAGCCTCGGCGAGCAGGTTCATGCGGGTCTGGACCAGCGGGGTGGCGGCGGCGACCAGGGAGCGCTGCTCCTCGGTGACCTGCGCGTCGAGCACGCCGCCGGCCTGGAGGTACGGGAGCAGTCGCTCGGCGAGCTCCGCCTGGGGCAGCAGTCGGATGTGGTCAGCATTGATCGCGGTGGCCTTCTTGAGGTCCACGCGCGCCGGGTTCGGGTTCACGTCCGAGGCGTCGAAGCGCTCGATGAGCTGCTCGCGGCTGAAGATGTCCTCGTCGGCGCTGAAGCCCCAGCCCAGCAGTGCAAGGTAGTTGACCATGCCCTCAGGCGTGAAGCCCTGGTCGCGGTAGTGGAACAGATCGGCCTGCGGGTCACGCTTGGAGAGCTTCTTGTTGCCCTCCCCCATCACGTACGGCAGGTGGCCGAACTCGGGGACCCGCTCGGCGACGCCGATCTCGATCAGCGCGCGGTAGAGGGCGATCTGCCGCGGCGTGGAGGACAGGATGTCCTCGCCGCGCAGCACGTGGGTGATCCGCATGAGGGCGTCGTCGATGGGGTTGACGAGCGTGTACAGGGGCTTCCCGTTGGCGCGCACCACCACGAAGTCCGGCGTGGAGCCGGCCCTGAAGGTGATCTCGCCGCGCACCATGTCGGTGAAGGTGAGGTCCGTATCCGGCATCCGCAGGCGCCAGGTGGGTTCGCGGCCCTCTGCGCGCAGTGCCGCCTTCTGCTCCTCGGTGAGGTCGCGGTCGTGGCCGTCGTAGCCCAGCTGCGGATCTCGGCCCGCGGCCTTGTGCCGCTCGACGATCTCCTCGGCGGTGGAGAAGGATTCGTAGATGTGGCCGGAGGCCTTCAGCTTCTCGATCACGTCCTGGTAGATGTCCCCGCGCTGGGACTGGCGGTAAGGGCCGTCCGGCCCACCCACCTCGACGCCCTCGTCCCAGTCGATGCCGAGCCAGCGCATCGCCTCGAGCAGCTGGTGGTAGGACTCCTCGCTGTCGCGGGCGGCGTCCGTGTCCTCGATGCGGAAGACGAGCGTGCCGCCGTGGTGGCGGGCGTGCGCCCAGTTGAACAGGGCTGTGCGCACCATGCCCACGTGCGGGGTGCCGGTGGGGCTGGGGCAGAACCGCACCCG
>JAKDUN010000333.1 GCA_030457675.1 Brachybacterium sp.
GGCGCGGCGGTCATCGGCGGGACTCCCGGTACTGGTTGATCAGGTAGGGCACGATCAGCAGGGCCACCACGGCCAGCAGGATCGTGCCGACGGCGGCGGAGTTGGCGTAGTCGTAGCTGGTCTTGAACAGGAACATGTCCACCGCCGGCACCTTGGTCTGGTAGTTCGCCGGCTTCGAGATGGACATGATCAGGTCGAAGGACTTCAGCGACATGTGCGCGATGATCACCAGAGCGCTCATCACGACCGGGGTGAGCTGCGGGAAGATCACCATCCGGTACATCTGGAACTCGGTGGCGCCGTCCATCCGTGCGGCTTCGCGCAGCTCGTCGGGCACCCCGCGGAAGCCGGCCAGGAACAGCGCCATC
The DNA here is from genome assembly GCA_030457675.1 of Brachybacterium sp. Lineage (GTDB taxonomy): Bacteria > Actinomycetota > Actinomycetes > Actinomycetales > Dermabacteraceae > Brachybacterium. Next base: position 369 of record JAKDUN010000333.1, read on the forward strand.
ACGTAGCCGGAGAGCTGCCACACCGCCGGCAGGGCGATCGCGAGGATGCCGAAGGTGACGTTGTTCCACCAGGGGTTCTGCAGGGCGTCCAGGCCCACCATCTGGAACAGTCGGTTCAGGCCGGAGGCGCCCTCCCCCTGGTTCGAGTTCAGCAGCCAGCGCCACACCACGCCGGAGGCGACGAAGGAGATCGCCATCGGGAACAGGTAGACGGTCTGGAAGAGGCGCCCCCCGGGCAGCGGCCGCTCCAGCAGCCAGGCCCACAGGAAACCCATCACCATCGCACCGATCAGGAAGGCGGCGGTGAACAGCAGCAGGTTCGCCATGGAATGGCGGAAAGCCTCGGTGGCGAACAGGCCGATGTAGTTCTCCAGGCCCACGAAGCTGATCGGTTCACGGTCGTTGGCCTGGGCGGCGGAGTGGTTGTCCGTCATGGACATCCAGATGTTCTGACCCATCAGGCCGTAGATGAACACGCCGATGAGGATCAGCGAGGGGGAGATGAAAAGGAGGGGCGGGCCGAAACGGCGCAGCTTTCCAGACACGAAGACCTCTGCGGAGGAGAAGGCGGGATGCACCGCCGGCCCCGCGCGAGTGCGCGGTGCCGACGGTGCAGGGGAGGATCAGGCCAGGTTCTCGGCGGCGATGTCCGCCAGAGCCTGCTGGTACGCGGCCAGATCGGACGCCCCGGCCGTGAACTGGCTGGTCGCATCCGAGATCGCGTTCAGCCAGCCGACGGACGTCGCCGCACCGTGGGCGATCGACGAGCAGATCTCGTCCTCCGCGAAGGAGGTCACCGCGGATTGCTGGTACTCCGGGAACTCGGCGGTGTCCACGTCGGTGCGGGCCGGGATCGACCCCTTGGCCAGATTGAAGGCCAGCTGGCCCTCGGGCGAGGAGATGGTGTCCAGCCACGCCCGGGTGCCCTCGGGATTGGGGGCGCCCTCGGGCAGGGTGAAGGAGTCCGCGAGGAAGCCGAAGATCTTGTCGGCGCCCGGCAGCTCGAAGTAGACGTAGTCATCGGCCGGAGCGAGTCCCGCTTCATCGAAGGCGGCCACCGCCCAGTCGCCCATGACGTTGTAGGCGGCGGTCCCGTCGATCAGCTGCTGGGTGGCATCGGGCCAGTCCAGGCCGTCACGATCGGTGTTGGTGTGGCCGATCATGGTCTGGAAGTGCTCGAGCGCGGTGGTGACCTCCGCGGAGTCCCACGCGGTCGAACCGTCGAACAGCCCGTTGTAGGCGGCAGCGCCCAGATCGGCCATGAGGATCGCCTCGAGCAGGTTCACCTGGGTCCAGGCCGCAGCCACCGACAGCGGCGTCACCCCGGCCGCGGCAAGGGTGTCCAGCTGCTCGAGGAACTCGTCCATCGAGGTCGGCGGGGTGGCGGGGTCGATCCCGGCCTCGGTGAGCACGGCGGCCGATCCCCACACCACGTTCGAGCGGTGGATGTTCGAGGGCACCGAGTAGATCGCGCCGTCGGCGGTCAGGCGCTCGAGGAGGGTCTCCGGGAACGCCTCCCGCAGCCCCAGCTCGTCGTAGACATCGGAGACGTCGACGATCTGGCCGGCATCGATGTAGTCGTTCAGCTCCGCGCCGGCGTGGGCCTGGAAGGTGTCCGGCGGATCACCGGCCTGCAGCCGGGACTGCAGCATGTCCTTGGCCGCGGAGCCGGCGCCGCCGGCGACCGCGCCGTTGACGAACTCGATGTCGGGGTACTGCTCGGCGAACACCTCCACGAGAGCGTCGAGCCCGGCCTTCTCCGAACCTGCCGCCCACCAGGTGAAGACCTCGACGGAGTTGCCGCCGTCACCGCCGCCGGAGCCTCCGGAGTCACCGCAGGCGGCGAGACCGACGGCGGCGAGGCCACCGCCCGAGAGGATGAGGAAGTTTCTGCGTCGCATGGGTTCTCCTTTGAACGAACGAGGACGACGGACTCTGGCCGGGGAGCTCCCAGCTCCCGGGCGAGCGTCGCTACCTCGAACGCTACTCCGGGCAGCCTCCGGGATCAGGCCGTACGGCTAACATATTGACAACGATGTCGGTCCGGTCGGGCGCACGCCCGGGCACCGCCGACCCCGGCAGGCGATACGGCAGGAGGACGCAGCGATGCCCCACGCGCAGCCGAACCCGGAGCTGCCCACCCTCCATCAGGTGGCGGAGGCCGCCGGCGTGAGCATCAAGACCGCCTCGCGGGCGCTCAACGACGAGGTCCATGTCGCCCCGCGCACCTCGCGGCGGGTGAAGGAGGCCGCCACCGCCCTCGGCTACCGCCGGAACCTGCTGGCCCGCGATCTGCGCTCCCACAGCTCCTCGAACGTGGTCGGCATGGTGATCGCCGATGCCGCCAATCCCTTCTACTCGGGGATCGCGCTGGCCGCCGCGAAGGTCCTCTCCGAGCGCGGGCTGCTGCTGTTCCTGGGCTTCAGCGACGAGGATGCCGCCATGGAGACCCGCATCGTCGACGGGTTCCTCGAACGGCGAGTCGCCGGGCTGCTCGTGATCTCCTCCCGCCGCTCCCATCCCCAGCCCTCCAGCGCCTCCTCGCGAGGGCTGCCGACGGTCTTCCTCGACCGCCCCGCCCGCGACCTCGATGCCGATGAGGTGCTGTTCGACAACATCGGTGGAGCCCGGGCAGGCATCGACCATCTCCTCGCCCAGGGACATCGGCGCATCGGGGTGATCGGCGACCTGGGGGCGCTGCCCACCCACCGGGAGCGGATCGCCGGGGTGCGGCGTGCCTTCTCGGAGGCCGAGGTGGAGATCGACGAGGCCCTGTTCATCACCGATGCCACGGACGCCGACGGCGCGGAGACGGCCATGCAGACGCTGCTCTCGCTGCCCGCCCCGCCCACTGCGGTGTTCACCACCAATAACCGGATGGCCGTCGGCGCGATCCGTGCATGCTCGGATGTGCCGACGCCGCCCGCGCTGATCACCTTCGATGACCTGGAGCTCGCCGGCGCCCTCGGGATCAGTGTGGTGGCGAACTCCCCGCAGGACATGGGCGAGCGCGGCGCGAGGATGCTGCTGGAGCGGATCGATGGCCACGACGGGCCGCGGCGCCGGGTGCGGCTCCGCACCGAGCTGACGG
>JAKDUN010000334.1 GCA_030457675.1 Brachybacterium sp.
CGATCCCTCGGCCCTTCTCCGTGGTCGGGGTGACAGGATTTGAACCTGCGACCTTGCCGTCCCGAACGGCACGCGCTACCAAGCTGCGCCACACCCCGGTGATGCCACGCCGGAGCGGGTCACCGAACAGAAACTTTAGCAGGCTCGGGGAGTGCCCATCACACCGGCGGGGACTTCGGGGCGCGCAACGTGAGCAAGGTCGCCTCCGGCGGCGTGAACAGGCGGTAGTTCGAGTAGGGGCTCGCGCCCAGGCCCGCGCTGACGTTCAGGGGCACGTCCTGCCAGGTCGACAGGCCACGGGCCTGCCGGCGAGGGAGGTCGCAGTTGGTCACCAGTGCGCCGATGCCCGGCAGGCGCAGCTGACCGCCGTGGGTGTGCCCGGCCAGGACGAGCTCCGCGCCGTCGGCGGCGAAGGCGTCCAGCACCCTGCGGTAGGGCGCATGGGCCACCCCGAGACGTCGCACGTACCATTGCCGGGGCGGCGTCGGGGAGGGGTCCCGGGGCGCGGGCATCTCGTCGAGCTCGCGGGGCGGGTCGTCGACGCCGACCAGGCGCACCTCGAGCCCGCCCAGCTCGATGCTCGCCCGCGTGTTGGTGAGGTCCTTCCAGCCGTGCTCGGAGAGTCGCTCGGAGAGCTCGCCCACGGGCAGGGTGGGCTCCTTCGGATCGGTCATCCCGTCGGGCCGTGAATCGGGCAGCAGGTAGCGCGCGGGATTCTTCGGCATCGGCTCGAACATGTCGTTGGAGCCCCGGACGAAGGCGCCGGGGCGGCGCAGCAGCGGCTCCAGCGCCTCGGCCAGCACCGGGATCGACGCTGCGGAGGCGATGTTGTCCCCGGTGTCGATCACCAGGTGCGGGCGCAGCAGCGAGAGGTGCTCGAGGAAGTCGAGCTTGCGCTGCTGGTCCGGCAGCAGATGGATGTCGCTGAGGTGCAGCACGCGGACGGTGCGGGTGCCCGGTGGCAGGATCCGCAGCTCGACCTCGCGCAGCGTGAAGCGGTGGATCTCGACGTGGCGCGCCCAGACGTGTGCCGCGGCGGCGGCGCCCAGCCCGAGGCCGCCCACGGCCCCGGCGGCCGCAAGGACGGGTCGCACTCAGCTCCCTCCGCTGGACTGGCGGATGACCACGGTCTCACCCTCGGGCAGGCGGGTGCCGGGGGTCGGGTTCGTGCCGATCACGTACCACTTGCCCACGGAGCTGCTGGACTCGTTGCGCACCTCGACCTCGTATCCGGCTGATTCCACCGCACTCGTCGCCCGGCTGAGCACCATGCCCGAGACATCGGGCACCACGCCCTTCTGGGCCGTGTCGGCGGACTGCGTGACGGGCTTCTTCGGTGCGGCCGGGAACGGCTTGCTGGGCAACCCCTCGTGCGCACGATTCATGTACTCCTGCCAGGTGGGCAGGGAGACGGTGTTGCCCCAGACGTGGCCGCTGCGGAGCGCCTGCCCGTCGACCGAGAAGCCGCCGGGCTTGACGTTGGCGTTCGGGTGCCCGAACCACACGGCAGTGGACATCTGACGGGAGAAGCCGACGTACCAGGTGTGGAACTGCTCGCCCGAGGTGCCGGTCTTGCCGCCGGCCGGGTGTCCCTCGATGATCTTTCCGCGACCGGTGGCCTTCGGGTCCTCGAGGTCCTGCTGGAGGGTCCAGGCCATCGAGTCGGCGACCTCCTTCTCCACGGCCTGGTGGCAGTCGGCGCCGGAGATCTCCATCGCCTCTCCGTGGCGATCGAGGACCTCGGAGACGGCCTGCGGCTCGCAGAAGGTGCCCCCGGCGCCCCAGGTGGCGTAGGCGGCGGCCATGTCCAGTGCGGAGATGCGCACCTCGCCGAGCACCAGCACGGCCGGGGCCAGCTCGGTGCCGTACATGTCCTCGATCGGCATCTCCGAGGTGGTCGGGTCGTAGGGGTCGTAACCCGCCGGGACCACGCCGAGGTTGCGCGCGGTGTTCGCGATGTCGCACAGGTCGAGCTGGCGCGCCATGTCCGTGTAGGCGGTGTTGATCGAGAACTTGGTCGCGTTCAGCACCGTCTCCATCGGCGAGATCCTCACCGAGACCGCGTTGTCGGGGTTCCAGGGCTCGGCCGATCGCCAGGCGCCGCGCGACAGGCACTGGGCCGGTGCCCGCGAGATCGGGCGGCGTTCGGTGTTGACCTTGTCGTAGATCGAGCGGTCGTGCTCGAGCCAGTCCTGCAGCACGAAGGGCTTGAAGGTCGAGCCGACGGGGAAGCCGCTGCCGCCGCCGAGCGACTTGGGCACGTTGTAGTTGATCGCCGTCTCGCCCGGTCCGACCTCCGCGTACGGGTTGAACGTCCGGTTCTGGGCCATCGTGAGGATGTCGCCGGTGCCGGGCTCGACGGTCACGATCGAGTGGCCGAAGCCGCTCTGGGAGTCGCCGGGGACCTTGCGCTGGAGAATGTCCACGGCGTCCGCCTGGGTCTCGGGGTCCAGGGTGGTGCGGATGGTGAGCCCGCCGCCGTAGAGCAGCTCGCGGCGCTCGTCGTAGGTCTCGGCGAAGGCCGGGTCGTTCAGCAGCGAGCGCGTGACGTAATCGCAGAAGAAGCCGCTGGTTCCCGCGGAGGCGCAGCCGGCCTGCACGTTCTGGATGTCCAGCATCTCCTCGACGGGCTGGGCGGTGTACTGCTCGTACTCCTCCTCGGTGATGTAGTCCTCGTGGCGCATGTCGTTCAGGACTTCGTTGCGACGCTTCTCGCCCGCTTCCGGGTGGGAGACCGGGTCGTACTGGTTCGGCCCATTGGTGATGCCGGCCAGCAGGGCGGCCTCGCCGGGGTTCAGGTCCACGGCATTCTTGTCGAAGTAGTGCCGGGAGCCGGTCTCCACGCCGTACTGGGAGGGGCCGAACTGCGCCACGTTGAGGTAGGCGTTGAGGATCTCGTCCTTCGACCACTCCTTCTCGAGGGAGAGGGCGAGCTTCGCCTCGCGCAGCTTGCGACCGTAGGTCTGCTCGGTGGCTTCGAGCTGGTCCTCCTGGTCGCCGCGCTGGACGGCATCCATCAGGAGGGCGTTCTTCACGTACTGCTGGGTCAGCGTCGAGCCGCCCTGGGTGGCGCCGCCGGCGGCATTGGACGCGAAGGCACGGGCCATGCCCTTGGGGTCCACGCCGCCGTGCTCGTAGAAGCGGCGGTCCTCGACCGCGATCACCGCATGCTGCATGTGCGGGGAGATCTCCTCCAGCGGCACCATGATGCGGTTCTCCGAGTAGAAGATCGCCAGCAGAGAGCCGTCTGCGGCCTCGATCCGGCTCGCCTCGTTCAGCGGCTCCACCTCGAGCTCGGTCGGGTACGAGTCGAACAGTGCGACACCGTCCTTGGCGACGGCCGAACCGGCCGACACCATCGGGAGGAAGAACGCCGCCATCAGCACGCCGGCGAGCGCGGAGACGGCGAGCATCCCCAGCAGCAGGTAGACGGTCTGCAGCAGGGCGAC
>JAKDUN010000335.1 GCA_030457675.1 Brachybacterium sp.
CGCCGTCACATTCCGCCACATAGCTCGCCCGCGCTTCCGCGGGTGCGGTGAACTGGGTCCAGTCGTCATCCGACGGCCCGGCACATCGCCCCTCTGCGGAAAGGACAACATCATGGCGCAGCGCACTCGTCGCCCGCTCATCGGCGTGACCGCGGGGACCCGCACGATGATGTCCGGCGCCTGGGCGGGCCATGACGCCGTCGCCGTCAACGAGCACTACGTGCGCGCCGTGCGCGAAGCCGGTGCCCGCCCCGTCATCCTCGCCCCGCAGGACGAGTGGACCGACGAGGAGATCGCCGAGCTGGACGGCCTCGTGCTCACCGGCGGCACCGATCTCGACCCCGCCACCTGGGGCGAGGACGCCCTGAGCACCGACATGACCCCGGACCCGGAACGTGACGCCTTCGAGACCGCCCTGTACCGCGCCGCCCGTCGCAGCGACGTGCCCGTGCTGGGGATCTGCCGCGGCCTGCAGATCATCGTCGTGGCCGAGGGCGGCGAGCTGCACCGCCACCTGCCCGTGGATCTGCCGGAGCATCCGGCCACCGGCCAGGAGCCCACCGAGGTCGAGGCCGAGGTGGAGGCCGCCAGCGACCTCGCTCTCGCCCTCGGCACCCGCGCCGAGGTAACCGCCTTCCACCACCAGGGCGTGCGTGCCGTGCGCGGGGGCCTGCGGATCGTGGCCCGCCACGCCAGCGGTCTCCCGCTCGCCGTGGAGGCGGAGTCCGGCTCGAGCGTCCTGGGGGTGCAGTGGCATCCGGAGATCGACGGGGAGCGCGGCGCGGCCCTGTTCGAGAGCCTGCTCACCGCGATCACTCACCGTGAGGTGTCCGCTCCCGCGAGCTCCCTGGTCTAAGATGGAGGCGGTCGTCCGCACCGTCGTGCGGGACCGAGCGAACCTGAGTCGGAAGAAGAGGGACCATGAGCAACCAGCACGTCACGGACGCGCCCCGCGCACAGGTGCACGAGGACGAGAACGTGACCTCGCAGGGCAACAGCCTCGGCCTGTCGATCGTGCTGTTCGTCGTGCTGTTCGCACTCTTCGCCGGCGGACTGTACGTGATGGGCCTGATCACGATGGGCGAGGGCCCCAACGTGCTCCTCTTCTGCGGCGGCCTGACCATGTGCCTGGTCTCGCTGCTCGCCACCTTCGATCTGGTGCCGCGCTTCCTGAACAAGTGACCGCAGCCTGAGCTTCCCTCGTGCCCGGCGCCGTGTGGCGCCGGGCACGAGTGTGTCCGGGGCAGGTGACCGGCCGGCGCGCCGGGACATCGCACCCCGCACGACTCGGGCACCGAGCCCGACCTGCGCGGTTCAGCGTCCCGGTGCCCTGGTTCCCGCGACGGCAATGGTCCACAATGGTGCCTCGTGAACGCTCACGTCCCGTCCTCCGGCGATCTCGCGCGCCCCGCAGTCCCCACCGAGGTGCGCCGTGCCCGGTGGGCCGTCTCGTTGATCTTCTTCCTCAACGGTGCCTCGTTCTGCGCGATCATGCCGCGCTATCCGGAGCTGGTGGAGTCGCTCGGCCTGAGCAACACCGCCTTCGGCCTCGCCATCGGGCTGGGGCCGATCGGCGGCCTGCTCTCGGGCCTGTTCGCGGCACGCCTGATGGGCGGATTCGGATCGGCGCGCGTCGCGGTGATCGCGCAGGTCATCGCCTCGACCTCGCACCTGCTGGTCTACACCGCCGGGAACTGGCTATGGCTCGCGCTCTCCCTGGCGCTGGCGGCCGCGGCCGACGCGATCACCGACATCTCCATGAACTCGCACGGGATGCGGGTCGAGCGCCGCTACCGCCGCTCGATCATGAACAGTTACCACGGCTGGTGGTCCCTCGGCGCAGTCACCGGTGGACTGTTCGGGGCCGCCGCCGCGCAGCTCGGTCTCCCGCTGTGGGCCCAGGGCGTGATCGGGCTGTTCGTCTTCGGTGCCCTGGCCGCGGGGTCCTTCCGCTTCCTGCTGCCCGGCCATGACGCCACCGAGCGCACTCCCGCACCGAGCGCCGTCGGCCCGTCGGCCGCTTCCGCCAGCGAGGTGCCCGCCGATGCCGCCCCGCGCGGACTGCGCATCGCAGGAATGAGCTTGCGGGCTCTCGGGCTGGTCAGCGCGCTCGGCATGGTGTTGGTGTTCGCCGGCTCCACCGAGGACGCCGGGAACACCTGGGGCGCCCTGTTCATGCACGAGACCTTCGTCGTCTCCCCCTTCATGGCGGGTATGGCCTTCGTGGCGATGCAGGGAGCCCAGACCATCGGCCGCTTCACCGGCGATGCCGTCGTGGACCGGCTGGGAGACCGCGCCACCGCGCGCCTGGGGGCGCTGGTCGGTATGACCGGCATGAGCCTTGCGCTGCTCATGCCGTCACCCGTCATGGCCCTGATCGGCTTCGCCGCCGCCGGCTGGGGCGTGGCCACCCTGTTCCCTGCCGCCTTCCGCGCGGCCGACGAGCTCCCGGGAGTGCCCCTCGGCGTGGGCATGACGGTGGTGGGCTGGTTCGCGCGCCTCGGCTTCTTCCTCACGCCGCCCTTGGTCGGTGCCCTGGCGGACGCCCTCACCCTGCGCTACGCGCTGTGGGTGGTCCCGGTGTACGCGCTGGGCATCCTGCTCTTCTCGGCCGTGCTCAGCACCCGTGCCCGGTGCGCCTCCGCCTGAGGAACCGGCGCCGGGGACCGTTCCCGGGATAGGCGGTCAGAACCGGCTGATGTCCCCGGCGCCCTCCCGGGCGATCACCAGCTCATCGCTGGAGAGATCGATGACCGTGGTCGGCTCGGTGCCCACTTCGCCGGAGTCGATGATCGCCTCGACCTGCTCTCCCAGCAGATCCTGGACCACCCAGCCCTCCGTGGGCGGCTCCTCCTGCTCCGGCAGCAGCAGGGTGGAGGAGACGATCGGCTCACCGAGCGCCTCGACCAGGGCATGGGCCACCCGATGGCCGGGGATGCGCACCCCCACGGTGTGCTTCTTGGGATGGGCCATCTTCCGGGGCACCTCCCGAGTGCCCGGAAGGATGAAGGTGTACGGGCCGGGAGTGGCATTCTTGACCAGCCGGAACGTCGGGTTCGAGACCAGCACGAACTGCCCCAGCTGCGAGAAGTCCGCGCACACCAGGGTGAAGTGGTGGTCCTTGCCGACCCGACGGATACGACGGATGCGCTCGAGCCCCTCGGCGTTGCCCAGCGTGCAGCCCAGCGCATAGCAGGAGTCCGTGGGGTAGGCGATCAGCCCGCCCTCCTCCAGCACCCGTGTCGCCTGCTCGATCAGGCGCGGCTGCGGATCCTCCGGATGGATCTCGAGATACTTCGCGGAGCGACGTGATCTGGCCATGCCCGATGGTACGCCGGAGGCTCACGCCACGTCGATCAGGCTGTGCCGTCTGCCTGTTCTCCTGCCGTTCGTTCCTCACAGC
>JAKDUN010000336.1 GCA_030457675.1 Brachybacterium sp.
TGCGGAGGCGGTCGCGGCGGTCCCCCACGAGGCGGCGGCCCGGGCGGAGGCGGAGTCCTCGGGTCCGGGTGGCGACGCCGCGGCAGCGGCCGACGGCGTCCCGTCGGAGGAGCTCGGCGCCATGGGTGGCACTGCCTGCAGCGCCGGACGCCCGGCCTCTGCTCCCTGACGGCCCTGGTCCTCCTGGCCGCCCTGGCCGCCCTGGCCGCCCTGATCGGAGGCAGCATCTGCCGTCGCGCCGGGCTGCTCTGCCCGGGTGTCGCCGCCGGGCGAGACGGAGCCCGCAGCAGTGCTCTGCGCGGGGCGGGAGTGGACGACGCGGGCTTCGGCGAGGGCGCGGCGCAGGGCGTTCTGGCCATAGGTGCGGGATTCCTCGGGCGGGAGGCTGTCGCGGCCCTCGTCCTCCACGACGGGGATCTCCCCGCCCGCAACCGCGCCGGACGCGGGCCCGCTGACCCCCTCGGCTGCTGAGTCGGCATCGCCGGTCTGCGCCGCCGAGCCGGATATTGCGGCAGGTGTCAGCACGCCCTCGGAACGTTCCTCGCCGTCAGGCAGGGCGTCGGACCAGCGAGCATCGCTCGCCGGTGCGGCCGCGGCATCACGTGCAGCTCCGGCCGACGGCTGCTCCCGGGGCTGGTAGTCGTCCTGGGGGTCCGGCGGGAAGGGATCATCGGGCTCCGGCGGGAAGTCCTCGACGGGCTCGGGCGAGGGGCCGGGGCGGCTGCTCTGTGCGGCGCGCTCCGCAGCTCGCATGGCCCGCTCGGATGCCCGCTGACCGGCAGAGGCGGGCGGGGCCTCCGCGGGAGCGGCCGAAGCAGCAGATGGTGCGGACTCGCGAGGAGTCGGCGCGGGGTCACGGGGAGTCATGGCGGAGACGGCATCGCCCCAGGGGGCCGGTGTCGCCTGACTGGACGGGTCAGTGCTCCCGGCGGGCTGTGGCGCCTCGGCGCGCGGGGGGCCGTCGGGCGCCTCGCTGTCCACGGGCCGATCGGGTCCGCCGGGCCCGTCGGTCGGTGCCGGGCCCCCGCTCGCGGGGCCACCTCCAGCGAGAGCACCGGAACCGGGGCCGCCGGGCCTTCCGGGGTCGCCGGGCCCTCCGGGGCCGGGCGCACCTCCGCCAGCGCCCCCAGGGCCTGGGCCTGGGCCTGGGCCTGCACCGTGACCGCCGTCGGGGCCGGGGTCGTCCCCGACGACCGCTTCGATCGTGACCTCGACGTGCATGATGCGGCGCACGGCGTCGGCCAGGTTCTGCGCCCCGGTGCCGCGATGGAAGGCACCGACCAGGCCCTCGGTGCGGAAGCCGATCACCAGCGTGTTGCCGTACGCACCATTGACCTGGCCGTTCTGGGAGATCAGTGCCCAGCTGGGCCGACGGATCTGCTGCAGCTCGTCGAGGATCGCGGACCAGTGGCCCCGCACCTGGTCAGCATCGATCCCTCCGCCGGGCGCGGACTGCGCCGGAGCCGAGGGCTGCTGCGCCGGAGCCGAGGGCCGCTGCGCCGGGGCGCCCTGTGGCGGCTGCGCCGCGGCGGGTTCCGCCGGGGCCTGCGGCACGGGGGCCTGCGATGCTGGAGCCTGCGATGCGGCGGGCGACCCCTGCTGCGCCGGTGCCTGCGGCGCCGCGGCAGTCCCCTGCTGGTCAGCAGTCCCCTGCTGGTCAGGAGTGCCTTGCTGGTCAGGAGTGCCTTGCTGGTCAGGAGTCCACTGCTGGTCAGGAGCCCCCTGCTGTTCGGGGGCGGGCGCGCCTGCGGCCGCTGCCGGACCGCCTCCGCGACCGCCGCGGGCCTGACGTGCGGCTTCGACCTTCTCCTGCGCGATGCGGCGCGCTTCTTCACGCGCGCCGGAAGCCCCAGCGGGAGCGCCCTGGGTCGGTGCGGGGCCGGGCTGTCCGCCTCGGTCCGTCGGCGCACCGCCGCGCTGCTCGGCGGCCGGCGCCGGGGCACCGGCGGCGGCCAGCGCGGCCCGCTCATCGCGCAGCACCAGTCGTGCCGCGAGCAGCTCGAGATGCAGCCGCGGCGAGGTCGCACCGCTCATCGTCGACAGGGTCTCGTGGACCAGGTCACCGCACTGCGAGAGATCGGCGGGGGCGAACAGCGCCGCCTGGCCCCGCATGCTCTCGAGCTCGTCGGCCGGGACCTGCGGCAGCAGATCGGCGCCGCGATCCGGCACCGCCGCGAGCACGATCAGATCACGCATCCGCTCCAGCAGGTCCTCGACGAAGCGGCGCGGCTCGTGGCCGGTGGCCAGGACGTGCTCGACCGCCCCGTACAGCGCGGCCGCATCCCGCTCGGCGACAGCAGTGATCGCGGTGTCCAGCAGGGCGGTGTCGGTGAAGCCCAGCAGCGCGATCGCGGTCGGGAAGTCCAGGCCGTCATCCCCCGCGCCGGCCATCAGCTGGTCCAGCACCGACATCGAGTCCCGGGCGGAGCCGCCTCCGGCGCGCACCACCAGCGGCATCACGCCCTCACCGACCTGCACGCCCTCGGCCGCGCAGACCTCCTCGAGGTAGGGGCCCAGCACCTGCGGCGGGATCAGCCGGAAGGGGTAGTGGTGGGTGCGCGAGCGGATGGTGCCGATGACCTTGTCCGGCTCCGTGGTCGCGAAGACGAACTTCACGTGCTCCGGCGGCTCCTCGACCAGCTTCAGCAGGGCGTTGAACCCGGCGGAGGTGACCATGTGGGCCTCGTCGATGATGAACACCTTGAAGCGGTCGCGCACGGGCGCGAAGGACGCCCGCTCCCGCAGCTCACGGGCGTCGTCCACACCGCCGTGGCTGGCGGCGTCGATCTCCACCACATCGAGACTGCCGGCACCGCCGTTGGCGAGGTCACGGCAGGAATCGCACTCACCGCAGGGCACATCCGTCGGCCCCTGGGCGCAGTTCAGACAGCGCGCGAGGATGCGCGCCGAGGTGGTCTTGCCACAGCCGCGCGGACCCGAGAACAGGTAGGCATGACCGATCCGTCCCGCGCGCAGCGCACGCCGTAAGGGCGTGGTGACATGGTCCTGGCCGATCACTTCGGCGAAGGACTCCGGGCGGTAACGACGGTACAGAGCGGTGGCCACCCCGACAGGCTAGTCGAGGGCGCCGACGCTCCCCACCGCTGTGGAGAACTCCACCTGGGGAGGAATGAGGAGTGCGCTCGCCTCAGGGGCCCGACATCGGTCGGTCCGCGACCGTCGGCTCGGTCGCCTCCTGCTCGGCTCGCCCGTGCGCAGCGGACGGGGCCGGCTCCCCCTGATCGCCGTCCGCGGTCTCCCCCGGCTCCCCCTGATCGCCGTCCGCGGTCTCCCCCGGCTCCCCCCTGCCCACCTGCTTCGTCGTCGCCTTCGGCGCCTCGCGCTTCGTGCGGCGCTCCTGGAGCCCGCGGCGGGTCGCAGAGAACACGACGACCA
>JAKDUN010000337.1 GCA_030457675.1 Brachybacterium sp.
TGATCGTCGACTGCGGCGTGCTCTTCCCCGAGGAGCACCAGCCCGGCATCGACGTGATCCTGCCGGACTTCACCTCGATCCGGGACCGCCTGGACGACATCGAGGCGATCGTCCTCACCCACGGCCACGAGGACCACATCGGCGGCGTGCCGTACCTGCTCAAGGAGCGGAGCGACATTCCCGTGATCGGCTCCGAGCTGACGCTGGCCTTCATCACCGCGAAGCTCAAGGAGCATCGCATCACCCCCAAGACCATCCAGGTCGAGGCGGGGCAGAAGCACAAGGCTGGTTCGTTCGACCTCGAGTTCGTCGCGGTCAACCACTCGATCCCCGATGCTCTCGCCATCATGATCCGCACCAAGGCCGGCTCCGTGCTGCACACCGGTGACTTCAAGATGGACCAGTTCCCGCTGGACGGCCGCATCACCGACCTGCGCTCCTTCGCCCGGCTCGGCGAGGAGGGTGTGGACCTGTTCCTCACCGACTCCACCAATGCTGAGGTCCCCGGCTTCACGATGTCCGAGCAGGACCTGAACCCGGCGATCGACCAGGTGTTCACCTCCTCCCCCCGGCGGATCATCGTCTCCAGCTTCGCCAGCCACGTGCACCGCATCCAGCAGGTGCTCAACGCCGCCCACGCCAACGGCCGCAAGGTCGCCTTCGTGGGCCGTTCGATGGTGCGGAACATGGGGATCGCCCGCGACCTCGGCTACCTGAACATCCCCAAGGGCCTGGTCGTCGACTTCCGCAAGATCCAATCGATGCCCGAGCACAAGATCACCCTGATCTGCACCGGTTCGCAGGGCGAGCCGATGGCGGCGCTGGCCCGCATGTCCAACGGCGACCACCAGATCCAGGTGGGCGAGGGTGACACCGTGCTGATGGCCTCCTCGCTGATCCCCGGCAACGAGAACGCCATCTACGGGATCATCAACAAGCTCACCGACCTCGGCGCGAACATCGTCCACAAGGGCAATGCGAAGGTGCACGTCTCCGGCCATGCCAGCGCCGGCGAGCTGATCTACTGCTACAACATCGTGCGTCCGAAGAACGTGATGCCGGTGCACGGCGAGTCCAAGCACATGCACGCCAACGCCGAGCTGGCCCGCCGCACCGGGGTGCCGGAGAAGAACATCGTCATCGCGCAGGACGGTGTGACCGTGGACCTCGTGGCCGGCCAGGCGAAGATCTCCGGCAAGGTCGAGGCCGGGCTGGTGTACGTGGACGGCCAGACCATCGGCACCGCCACCGAGGACACCCTCGCCGAGCGCCGCATGCTCTCCGGCGGCGGTGTGGTCACCGTGGTCGCGCTGATCGACCCCAAGACCAATCAGCCGGTCGAGCCGCTGGAGTTCCTCACCAAGGGCTTCGTGCACGACGACAAGACGTTCAAGGGCGCCGAGACCCAGGTGAACAAGGCGCTCGCCCGCGCCCGCCAGGACAAGATCGATGACATCGGCGAGCTCGAGGACATCATCGTCGAAGCCGTCACCAGCTACCTGCGTCGCACCTACCGTCGCGAGCCGGCCGTCATGGCCGTGGTGGTCGACGCCTGATCGCAGCTGCTCCACGAAGGCCCCTCCGCCCCGTTCAACGGGTGCGGAGGGGCCTTCGTTGTCTGCGGGAGTGCCGGCGGCGGGTCAGAACGGCGGGTCGGGGTAGTCGACCGGGGTGGGCATCGGTGCCGGATCGGCATCCTGGAGGCGCCCGTGCCGACGGGCCGCGTCCCAGGCGAGCATCTCCTCGTAGGCCTCCCAGGAGTGTTGGAGGGCCTCGGCGAGCAGGGGAGTGAGCAGATCCTTGTTCTGCTGCACTCGCGTGAGCACCTGCCCGTTGAGGAACCAGGTGGTGCTCCCGTCCGGGTTGCGGACGGGGTCGAGAAGTCCTCGAGTCTTCATGTCGTGGTGCTTCCAACACAATCGGTGAAGATTATCGATAGCGGTTCTTCCACCGTTCTCGGGATTCCGGTGATCATATTCTTCGATATGATCGGCCTCGCCGACGGTGCAGGTATTCCTGGTGCATCCGGGAACGGCACAGACGGGGTCGAGAAGGCGCAGATGCTCCTGCATCGCGGCGGTCGGAGAATAACGTTTCGTCGGCAGGGGGAGGAATGCCCCGTCGGAGGGGTCGGTGAGGATCCGGTACCAGGTGGATTCGCCGGCCGCGAGGTGGCGGGCCATCGGAGCGGGCAGCGGGATCGTTCCGTCGATCGTGCCCGGAGCGTCGGACTCACCGAGCAGTGTCATTGCCGGCACGACGACCTGCAGGCGCATCCGGCTCCCGGGGACCTGGATGCCCCCGGTGTCGAGCATTGAACGGGTGAGGACCGCGTAGCGCAGGGCGGCGAGGGTCAGGTGATGGCCGTCGCGGGCGGCGGCGCCGTCGATGTCGAAGGGCACGGGGCGACCGTCCGCGAGCGCATGGCGCTGCTCGTCCTGGACGGCGCGGGCCGCGGCATCGAGACGGTGGGAGAGGTCGATGATCTCGTGGATCGGGCCCGTGACGGCGAGGCGGGCCGTGCCGTCGTTCTCGGGATCCACCGCGAGCTCGACGTCACGCTGCTCCTCCGGCGACGGGTGCACAGCTGTGGTTCCGAACCAGGTGACCAGCCTCCCCAGCTCCCGGCTGAAGCGATCGCTGCGGAGATTCGCGAGGTCCCAATCGGCGACCCGGTCATCCAGCTGCCAGCACTGGTCGGGGGTGAGGCGGCGGACGCGGCGCAGGAGCAGCTCGAACCAGGAGACGGGGATGTCGCCGGCCTCGAGCCGCTCCAGGGTGCGCGGCAGGGAGGTGACCGCGATGGCGGCATCGCGCAGCAGTGTCCGGGCCCGATCCACGGTGACCCGGCGCGCGTCGGCGACGAGGAGGGCGTAGGTGTCCCCCTCCTCGTCCGCATCGTCCCAGAGCATCGCGAGCCGTCGCAGACGCTCCGCGTAGGCGCGGGCCTCCTCGTGATGGGAGGCGAACAGCTCGTGGGCGACTTGCACTTCGAACGATCCCTGCTCGATGAAGGAGTGGGCGGCGAAGTCCTCGGGGTCCAGCGGATCTCGGGCGCGCACCGTGCGACGCGGGGGCTCCGTCTCTCGGTGAGGTCGCGGAGACGGCGGCACGGCACGGCGGTTCTGGGAGTCGATCGTCGATGTCATGGGTCCACCTCCTTGCCGTGATGTCGGGACTTCTCTGGCCACACTTTCGCTGTTGCCCCATTTTATCGCGAGGAATCTCAGGACGCCAGTGCTCGGAGTGAATCTGTGGAAATTGTGGATAACCCATCTGTGTGGAGGAATGGTCGACACCAGGAAACCTGGTGAGTGGTGGATGAGAATGTGGATGAATGTCGTGTGGGGAGGAAAAGTGAGCTCTGGCTCTGGCTCTGGCTCTGGCTC
>JAKDUN010000338.1 GCA_030457675.1 Brachybacterium sp.
GGGTGGTGCTGGATGGGGAGTGAGCGGCGCTGCTCAACGGCGCACGATCGGGTTCGACAGGGTGCCGATGCCCTCGATGGTGATGTCGACGCTGGAGCCGGCGGGGACCGTGCGCACCCCGGCCGGCGTGCCGGTGAGCACCAGGTCGCCGGGCAGCAGGGTGACGACGGAGGAGATCTCGGCGACCAGCTCGGCGACCGAGCGGACCATGTCCGCGGTGGAGCCCTGCTGGGCGGTCTCACCGTCGACGGTGCTGGAGATCGCGAGGGAGGAAGGCTCCAGGTCCGTCTCGATCCAGGGGCCGATGGGGCAGGAGGTGTCGAAGGCCTTGGCCCGGAACCACTGGTTCTCCGCCCGCTGGGCGTCCCGGGCGGTGAGGTCATTGGCGCAGGTGTAGCCGAGCACATGGTCCGCGACCTGCTCGGGGGTGAGGTCCCTGGCCATCCGCTTGATGACCACGGCGAGCTCCGCCTCGAGGCTGACCTCCTGGGAGTAGGCCGGCATCATGACGGGATCACCGGGGCCGACAACTGCCGTGTTGGGCTTGAGGAAGAACAGTGCCTGCTCGGGCACCTCGTCACCCATCTCGGTGGCGTGGGCGGCATAGTTCTTGCCGACGCACACCACCTTCGAGCGGGGGATGACGGGCGCCAGCAGACGCACGTCCTGGAGCGGCACGATGGTGCCGGTGGGCCGGATCTCTGTATACAGGGGGTCGCCGGTGATCCCGTAGACCATGTCCCGACCGTCCTTGGACTGGACGATGCCGTACATGGGGTCGTCACCGGTGGTGAATCGAGCGATGCGCATACGCGCCAGTCTAGGCCGCCCGGATCAGTTGACCTCGTCGGCCACCTTGATGTCGAAGTTGACCTGGTCGTCCTCGACGGAGCTGACGGTGACGAGGACGTCGATGGTCTCGCCCTCGGCGCTGAGCACGCAGGTCATCTCCGCGCCTTCCTCGGCGGGGAGGTCCTCGGGGCAGGAGACGTCTTCGGGCGCCTGGCCGGCCATCTCGGTGAGCTGCTCGGTGATCTGGGTCTCGACGTCCTCCGCAGAGACAGATCCGCCGCCCAGCATGCCGCAGCCGGCGAGCGCGAAGGTGGCGGCCGCCGCGAGCACGAGGGGACGGACGAGGGCACGGGAACGGTTCAGCATGTCAATACTCCTGATCGCGGTTCAGCCATCGCGCCGCTCTTCGCGCCCGTCGATGACCTGAGGTTCTCCTCCAGTCTGAGGCAGGTGCCCGAGATCGTCGATGGGGAGAGGTCCCCACCGGCGGGCCCTGGGCGACCTGTGCGCGCAGGGAGTGACGACCGCTGGACAGCGGCACTCCACCCCCTTACGATTGAAAGGTCAACAATATTGTTCAGGAGCGCAGATGACCCTCGACCCGCAGTCCCTCACCTTCGGCCTCGACACCTTCGGTGATGTCACCGTCGACGGCGAGGGACGGCATGTTCCCGCCTCCCAGGTGATCCGGGATCTCGTCGCCCAGGGAGAGCTCGCGGACCAGGTGGGCATCGACCACTTCTCCATCGGGGAGCACCACCGGCCCGACTTCGCCGTCAGCGCGCCGGACGTCGTGCTCGCGGCTCTCGCCACCCGCACCCAGCGGATCACGCTGGGCACGGCGGTCATCGTGCTCAGCTCGGATGATCCCCTGCGCGTGGTCGAGCGGTTCTCGACGCTGGATGCGCTCTCCTCCGGACGGGCCGAGCTGACGGTGGGTCGCGGCTCCTTCACCGAGTCGTTCCCCCTGTTCGGCTTCGCGATGCAGGACTACGAGACGCTCTTCGAGGAGAAGCTGGACCTGCTCGCCGCCGCGATCACCGGGGAGCCGATCACCTGGACCGGCGCCACCCGGCCCCCGCTGAAGGAGCAGTCGCTGCACCCTGCACTCGAGCGCGCGCTGCCCACCTGGGTCGCCGTGGGCGGCAGCCCGAACTCCGTGGTGCGGGCGGCCCGTCACGGGATGCCGCTGATGCTCGCGATCATCGGTGGGCCCGCACAGCGCTTCGCCCCCTACGTGCAGCTGTTCCACGAGGCGAACGAGAAGCTCGGCAATGGGCCTCTCCCCGTCGGCGTGCACTCCCCGGGCCATATCGCCGCCGATGATGCGACCGCCCGCGAGCAGCTCGCCCCGCACTGGATCCACAACCGCAACGAGATCGGTCGCGAGCGCGGCTGGGGGCCCTCCGGGATCGCCGAGTTCGACGGGGAGCTGCAGCACGGCGCGCTGTACGCGGGTTCGCCGGAGACCGTGGCGCGCAAGATCGCCGGGGCGATCCGCGCACTGGGCGTGCACCGATTCGACCTCAAGTACGCCAACGGCCCCATGCCGCACGAGCAGCTGATGGAGTCGATCCGGTTGTACGGCACGGTCGTCATCCCCCGGGTGCGGGAGCTGCTGTCGGAGCAGACCGATGAGGGTTCTGCCTTCGACGCGGACTGAGCACCCACCCCGCCCAGATCGGGAGGGCAGGGTCACTCCCCCGGGTCGTCCAGCAACATCGAACGGATCCTGAGCTCGGCCTCCTCGCGGCTGATCCCCTCTCTCGCCTCCCGCCCCAGCGCATGACCGGACCTCCTCGCCGGCGTGATCTGCGGGGGCAGCCGGCCGGGGGCGCTCACTCGCACCGGGGCCGTGAGCGCATCCTCGTGGCCGGGCAGCGCGCTGGCGAGGGTGCCGCGGAAGTCCCCCCGGTATCGCGGGTGCTCCCAGTGCTCCACGAGGTCGAGGTAGTCGTTCTCACTCACCTGCACCCACGGCGAATGGACGAGCTCCACCCCCTCTCCCCGGACCGGGAGCGACAGGAATCCCCGGAGGTAGCAGTCCACCGAGCGACCGTTGTCGATCAGGCACAGCTCCTCCGTAGAGCGGCTCCGGGTCAGCTGCTCCCAGGGCCCCATAGCCAGCAGAGCCTCCGGGCGCGGGAAGTCGAGCAGCGGCCACGGATTGGCCTCGCTGCCGTCGGCCCCCTCATGGCGGCAGCCGCAGCCGGCGCAGTCGTAGTCGATGCCTGTCATCTCCGTCGCTCCTCCCCCTGCAGCGCCCTGCCGCGGGATGAGAGCCACGCTAGGAATCCTCGGTCGTCCATGACCACAGCAGTCTCCCGACTGTGGATGGAGGCCGAGTGGGGAGGAAGCGTCGGCCTCGTACGATGAGAGATCCACCGATCCGACCCAGGAGGACCCCGTGAGCACGCCGATCCTCGCCGCCCCGCTGCGCGTGCTGTCCGCCGCTGAGGCCACCGCTGCACGGCGCGCGCACGAGGCGCGTGCCGATGCCCTCACCGCCGCGCACCGCGAGCGCCGGGCCCGGGGCGAGAAGCACGCGGTCGAAGACTTCCTGTTCACCTA
>JAKDUN010000339.1 GCA_030457675.1 Brachybacterium sp.
GGGGTACGACAGGTTCGGTGGGGTCGGGATGGTCAGGGGAAGGTGCGACGCAGACACCAGGCGGCGGCTGCGAGGGGGACGCTGATGCCGCAGACGGGCAGCAGTCCCGGCCAGCCGCTGGCGATCAGCACCAGCGGCCAGGCGATCAGGGGGACCAGCAGGGAGAGGGTCAGCAGCGGGCGCCCCAGGCCGATCGCGAGCGCGGCTGTGAACACGACGGCGGGACGAGGCGGGGCGCCGTCGACGTCCCGCCCTGCGATCCACAGCAGGTGCGGCATCAGCGCGACCATCAGCAGCAGTCCCAGCAGCACCGGCCCCTGCGTGAGGGCGGCCGGAACGGGAGGCAGACCGCGGGAGAGCCACCAGGTCGCGACCAGGGAGCCGCACAGCACGAGGGCGAGCAGGGTCACGGCGTTGGTCAGCCGCCATCCGCGACGGAACTGCTGCCACATGGTGCGGCCGACGGGCAGGTCCCGCTCGCCGCGCATCCAGCGCTGGGTCACCTCGAGGGCGGCGGAGGTGGCGGGGCCGAGTCCGAGCACGATCCCGCCGGCCGCGATGAGGCCGAGCCAGCAGGTGTTCAGCCACACCAGGCGCACCATCCAGTGCACGATGCCGTCGAGGCGGGTCAGCATCGCGCCCTCACCCCTTGACCGAGCCGATGAGCACGCCCTGGGTGAAGAAGCGCTGCAGGAAGGGGTAGATGATCAGCAGCGGGAGCGAGGCGACGATCATGACCGCGTACTTGATCAGGGCGGCCAGGCGCTGCTGCTCGATCAGCGAGCCGGCCACCCCGGCTCCGCCCTGCGAGGTGTCCTGGGAGACCACGAGCAGCTCGCGCAGCACCAGCTGAAGGGTGTACTTGTCCCGATCGGAGAGGTAGATCAGCGCCTTGAAGTACTCGTTCCACAGCCCCACCCCGTGGAACAGGGCGAGGGTGGCGATGATCGGCGCGGACAGCGGGATCGCGATGCGCAGGAAGGTCTGGATGTCACCCGCGCCGTCGACGGTCGCCGCCTCGGCCAGCTCCTCGGGAACGCTCTGGGTGAAGAACGCCCGGCCCACGAGGATCGACCAGGCCCCGGCGGCGCCCGGCACCACCACCGCCCACAGGGTGTCGAGCATGCCCAGGTCCTTGACGACCAGGTAGGTGGGGATGATGCCGCCGGAGAAGAGCATCGTGAACAGGATGTACCAGGTCACGCCGGTACGTCCCGCCATACTCCGTCGTGAGAGCGCGTAGGAGCAGGGCAGCACGATCAGCAGATGCAGGGCCACCCCGACGATCGTGTAGATCATCGTGTTGCGGTAGCCGACCCAGATGGACCCCTGGGCGAACACCCGCGCGTAGCCGTCGACGTTCAGGCCGACGGGCCACAGCCACACCTCGCCGGACTGGACGGCATGCGGATCGCTCACCGAGGCGATGAGCACGAACCACAGCGGATAGCCGATGACGAGGACCACAGCGATCAGGAAGACGGTGTTGACCCGGTCGAACCAGCGGTCCTCCTGGGAGGTGAGCGGGCGGCGCTTCGCGGGCCGGGTGGTGGGGCTGGGCCGGAAGGGTCGGGAGGCCTGGGATGGCTGGGAAGTCTGGGAAGTCTGGGAAGGAGGAGTGGTCACGGGATCACCACAGGCTGTTCTCTGAGTAGCGACGGGCCAGCTGGTTCACGACGACCAGCAGGAGGATGTTGATGACGGAGTCGAAGAGTCCGACGGCGGCGGCGTAGCTGTACTGCCCCTCCAGGAGCCCGGTCTCGTAGACGAAGGTCTGGATGATGTCCGAGGCCTCGGCGTTGAGCGAGTTGTTCATCAGCAGGGCCTTCTCGAAGCCCACCGCCATGAAGCTGCCGAAGTCGAGGATGAACAGGATCACGACGGTCGGCATGATCGCGGGGATGTTGACGTGCCGGATCCGCTGGAGGCGGTTCGCGCCGTCGACCTGGGCGGCCTGATGGAGCTCCGGGTTCACGCCGGACAGCGCCGCGAGGTAGATGATCGTGCCCCAGCCCAGGGACTGCCAGACGCCGGACCACACGTAGAGGTGGCGGAACCAGCCCGGATCCTGCATGAACTGGATCGGCTCGAGGCCGACCAGCCCGATCACGTGGTTGATCAGCCCGATGCGCGGGTCGAGGAAGGCGAACAGCATGCCCACCACGACCACCAGAGAGACGAAGTGCGGTGCGTAGGTCAGGGTCTGCGCGAAGCGCTTGAAGACGAGGTTCTTCACCTCGTTCAGCGCGAGGGCCAGGATGATCGGCAGCGGGAACAGGGCCAGCTGGTACAGGCTCAGCAGCAGCGTGTTCCGCAGCAGGCGCCAGAAGTAGTACGAGTCGAAGAAGCGCTCGAAGTGCTCCAGACCCACCCAGCGGCTGCCCCAGATCCCGTCGGAGGCGATGAAGTCGCGGAAGGCGATCTGCGCTCCGTACATCGGGACGTAGTTGAAGATGAGGAAGAAGACGACGGCGGGCGCGATCAGCAGGTAGAGCTGCCAGCTGTGCCGCATCGCTCGCAGGGTGCGGCGTCTGCGCGGGGCGGTCCGCACGGATCCGTCGGCGGTCGAGGGGCGCGCCTCCTCCTGAGCACCGGGGTCGGCGGCCACCGATGGCGCGGTCATCGTTCGAGCCGTCTCACGGGACTACCTCCTGCTGGGCGCTCGCGAGCGCATCTCTCCTCGGGACATCAGCAGGGGTGGAGGCGCCCCGTGAAGGGGCGGCCCGGCGCGGGGACCCGCACCGCGTGGCGGTCCAGAGGACCCTGCCGTGATCGCCCGCCGCCTCCTGACCGGAGACTGCGACACCCCACTGACCTGCTCAGACAGTTATTCCACGGGGATTGTCGGCGCCACAAGAGGGTTTTATGCAATGACCTTTCATATACATCTGCTGTTCACCTTCGGCCCGTCAGAAGGACAGATCAGAAGGACCGATCAGAACGACCGAAGGGAACCGTGCA
This sequence comes from Brachybacterium sp., assembly GCA_030457675.1. Taxonomy (GTDB): domain Bacteria; phylum Actinomycetota; class Actinomycetes; order Actinomycetales; family Dermabacteraceae; genus Brachybacterium. The sequence goes on from JAKDUN010000339.1 coordinate 2,962, forward strand.
CGGGCATGGAGGAGCCCGGCGGAGGCGCGAGGGAACCTCGCGTCATGCACTCCTGAGGGCGGTCACCTCGGCGCGCGGCGACACGCCCGGCCGACCGAAGGGTCAGGCTTCCTCGTCGGCGTCCTCGCCCGCGGGGTCCTCGGAGCGGGGGGCCGCGCCCTCGGCCGGGTCCGTCTCGGAGTCGTCCTCGGGGTCCTCGAGCCCGGTCACCCCGGCGTCGCGGTAGAGCGCGATGAACTCCCGCGCCGTGTCCGGACCGATCATCAGTCGCAGCACGGGCGAGACCTCGTAGTCATCGCCCTGCTCGTCGAGCAAACCGGCGCGCTGCACCTTCGCGATCGAGGCCCGCACCTCCTTGGCGAAGCCGGCCTCGTCCGTGGAGGTGGTGCGACGGTAGGCGG
>JAKDUN010000340.1 GCA_030457675.1 Brachybacterium sp.
AGCCCAGTCGACTCCGGGCGGGTACTTTTCCTCGATCGCGAACCGTGGCGAGGACCCGTGTAGGGGATGCAGCACGAAATGCCCGGCTCCGAACGTCTCCGGATCCTCATACAGCAGGATCAACCGGCCCTGGGAGTGCTGCTCGATCCGCTGCAACCCGTCATCAAGCGCCATCATGGTCCGCACCAGATCCTCCTCCGATGCCCCGCCCGAATCACCCGGATCCGGGTGTTCCGGGGCGGGTCCGTCTACGCTCAAGACAGGTCTCCGGAGCGTCCAGGATCCGTGAATTCCCGGGGTTTCTGGGTCATCCGCTGGGTGGTGTCGAAGGCCCGCAGCTCTTCCGGGTGCAACTGATGTTGGACGACGTATGAGGATTCTTTGATCCTCCACAGCCCCTGCCCGGTCCCAAGAGACGGGAGGAGTTTTTGTTCGGTGCCGGTGAGGCCGAGGGTTTTCCCGGTGGTCCCGATCTGGTCGGATTCTTGTCGGTAGACGATCCGCGACTCCGCATTGGCCAGCAACGAGTTGGCGAGGGATCGCATGGCGGAGCCGTGGTCGCCGACGTTGTCGAGGTCGGTGAGCTTGTGGAAGATGAGCAGGTTAGCGATCCCGTAGTGCCGGGCGAGACGCCAGTGCGCGTCCATCCGCTTCAACAACGCCGGGTGCGACATCAGCCGCCACGCCTCGTCGTACACCACCCACCGTTGCCCGCCGTTCGGGTCCAGCAGTGCGGACTCCATCCACGCCGATGAGCACGTCATGAGCACCGAGATGAGGGTGGAGTTTTCGACGACGCGGGACAGGTCGAGGGTGATCATCGGCAACGTCGGGTCGAAGGTCACGGTGGATGGGCCGTCGAACAGGCCTTGGAGGTCGCCGGAGACGAGGCGACGCAGGGCGTGGCCGACCATCCGCCCGTCCTCGGCAAGACGGTCGTCATCGCTCGGATCGGGGGTGAGGATGCGGTCGACGACCATCGGCAGGATCGGCACATCGTTACTCGCAACAACGGCTTGGAGGGCGATATCGATCACCGTGTGCTCCAACGGCGACAACGACCGCTCGAGCACGGTCTCCGCTAACGCTCCGATCAGATCCCGACGACGAGACGCGACTGTGGACGCCCACTCGGCATCCGACAGCCCGCCGGGCCGGTAGCCCTCATCGAGCGGGTTGAGGCGATTCTTCAACCCGTGGCCGAGGACGATCGCTTTCCCGCCTACCGCCTCCGCGACGGCGGTGTGTTCGCCTTTCGGGTCGCCGGGGACGTAGACGCGTCTGCCGAATGGGATCGAGCGGGTGTATAGGGACTTGGCGAGGGAGGACTTTCCGCTGCCGACGATGCCGGCGAGGACGAGGTTGGGGGCGGTGATGATGCCGCGCTGGTACAGCACCCACGGGTCGTAGACGAAGGATCCGCCGGAGTACATGTCCTGCCCCACGAACACGCCCTGGGAGCCGAGGCCTCCTTCGGCGAGGAACGGGTACGCGCCCTGCAGCGCGGCTGAGGTGTCCTGATGCGCGGGCACCCGAAACCCCCGATACGACCGCAATCCCGCGGGACCTGGCTCGCCGCTCCGGGCGAGGTAGTTCGTCGAGCGTGCTTCTGCCCGTTCTGCGGCGAGCTTCGACTTCACTGCTTGCCGTTGCTCGGCGTGCTCGCGGGCGATGACTTGCCGGGCGGCACGTTCCCGGGTCTTGCGGTTCTTCCGGCCGGTGCCGTCCTCGACAAGGATGGTGGAGTAGAGCTTCTTTGGGCTGCTGTGCTGTCTCATGAACGGTGACCTTCCGACGGAGTGTGCAGTGACACCCGTCAGGTACGCCTCACGTCTCAGACGCCCCGGCAAAGCGGCAGCGCTGCCGCGACGAACGCCTGTGCCTGCTGCCCGACCAGCCGCCTGGTTTCGCACGACGCCTGGATCGCCGCCTGTTCGATCGCCGATACCGCAGCTTCCAGCTCATCGGCGGTGGGTGCGGAGACGGCGAGGAGCCCGGTGTAGCGCAGGACGCCGTGGCCGCTGGTGAGATCGGCTTCCTGCTGCAGCACGTCCTGGTATTCGGCGGACTGTTGGGCGTCTTCGATCTGCCCGACCTTCTGGCGTTGCGCCGCATCACTGATGTATTCGGTCTTCTTCTTCCGAATGTCCCGCGCTGCTTGGTCGGAGCGGATCGGATCGCACAACAGCGTGAACGCTCGCCGGATCCCGCTGGAGAGCAGTACGGGGGCGAGGAAGCCTGGGTAGACGAGTGAGCGCGGCCACTCACTGATCCACAACACCGAATGATGCGCGGAGTCGGAGCGCAGCTGGTCCCAGGTCTCTTCCACCGCGACCGGGCCTGCCGTGGCGAGGTCCTGCCCGATCTCGCCAGAGCGTTCCAGGGTGGCGGCGATCGCGGGGTCATACGCACTGCGGAGCATGATGGCGAGCTGGCCCGGCGTGTACCAGTCGGAGGGTTTTAGGTCGGCGGTGCGCAGCGCTGTGGTGAGGGTCTCCATCTCCTGCTTGAGGACGGCTGCGGCGCCTTTGAGGCTGCCGCCTGCGGTGCGGATCGCGCGGGATGCGGCGCGCATGTCCAGGGACAGCGAGATGGTGGAGATGTGGCGTTCCCCGGCTGGCCCTGCCCGGTCAATGAGCTCCCGGTAGGTTCTTGCGACCCAGGAATCGTCGTCGTTGCCGTGCTCTGCCCACCATTGCGCGAGCCCCGACCCGGAGTCGGGGACGGTGCGCTCGAGGACTTGGAGGCGGGCGATCCTGGTCGACCGGCACGCGGTGGACAGGACGCGGCCCCAGGCGTGCACGCGGCGCTCCTGCTCACCAGGATCCAGCAGGATGAACGAGGGATGCGTCACTTCCACCAGCGCGGTCAACGTCTGCCCGTGCGGGTCATGGACCATGACCGCACCGGTTTCCGGGTCTTCGTACTGGCGCAGCGGTGCCGCATCTCCCGGCAGCGCGAGCGTCCCCGCCGGACGAGGCTTCGCGACCCGCTTCCGGTATCGGGTCTGGTGAAGGGCCTGCCGGATGACCCAGTGGAGAGTGATCGGCACCCACTCGACAAGCTTCCTACCACCGACAGGCACCCAGGCGAGAGCCGCGGCAGTGCCCCAGATCGGGAACGTGTACAGGGCAGCGGGACCTCCGGTGTAGAGGGAGGCGATGAACACCGCGACCGCGACGGAGAGGGCGATGACTTGTGGGAGGGAGAGCCCGAGGATGATCCCGCGTTTGGTGAGGCGGGAGAACTTCACCGCTGACAGTTCGAACTCGGTGCGGGTGGACGCAGTGCTGGCCATAAGGTGCTCCTGAACAGGCGAACGGATCGGGGTCGCCGGTCAGGTA
>JAKDUN010000022.1 GCA_030457675.1 Brachybacterium sp.
GGTCGCCACCGTCATCGTGTACCGCGGCGAGTCGGCCGACTGCTGGACGGAGCTGGCCACGATCGAGCCGACCGCCTGCTCCTTGGTCCCGCGGGTGCCGTCGCCGTAGTTCGTGAAGGAGTACCCGATCGTCAGCACGATCGGGAGGATCAGGAACACGGAGAGGAAGAAGGTGCCAGGGAAGAGGTACTTCCCCGGCACGAAGCGCTGGGTGGAGTACAGGGCGAAGATGCCGACGGCGGAGAGCACCAGCACCGCCAGCCACATCCAGGACTGCTGGGAGATCAGCACCGGTGCGATGAAGACGGTCACCGCGAGGGTGATGCCGAGCACCGCGATGCGGGTGACCACGGCCGGCACCGACGTGGACCGGGTCCGGTGCGCAGGGGCATGCGTCGAGGTCATGAGGCGACTCAGCCTTTCGAGGAACAGGAGAGGAGTCCGGGGACGGGGGTGGAGCAGGCAGCGGAGCGATCCGCCGCACGGCCGCGGGACGGCAGGGCGACGGATCACTCCGGAGGGATCAGCCGATCGCGGCGGCGATCTCCTCGCCCGCGGACTCCATGGTCGGGTGCGGATCCGCACCACCGACGATGTTCGCCTGGGCGATGCCGAGCGGTTCCCAGATCGCGGCCATCGCCGGGATGGCCGGCATCGGATCTGCGGCCTCGGCGGCCTCGGCGAAGATCATCACGTGCTCGTCGGAGCTCGCGATCTCCTCGCGCAGCTGGAGGTTGACCGGAGGCAGCGGATTGGCCTCGTACATGGCCTGGGCGACGTCGGGGGAGCTGGCGACATCGGTCATGAACTGCTGGGCGAAACCGGCGTTCTTCGCACTCGAGGCCACGTAGAACGCGTTCACGCCCGCGAAGGGCGCGGCGGGCTCCATGCCCTCGAACCCGGGGACCGGGGAGACGGTGAAGTCGATGCCCGAGTCGCGCACATCGGCCAGGGCCCACGGGCCGGAGATCAGGTACGCCGCCTTGCCCTCCGCGAACAGGGAGATCGAGTTGTCGCCGGTGATGGAGTTCTTCAGCACGCCCTGCTCGCCGAGCTCGGCGATCTTGTCCGCAGCGGCGAGGGAGCCCTCCTTGCCCACGCCCAGGTCGGAGGGGTCGAGGTTGCCCTCGGAGTCCTTGCCGAACAGGTACCCGCCGGCGGAGGTGTAGATCGGCTGCATGTGGTAGGGATCGCCGGACTCGCCGATGGGGAGCGAGAGGATGTTCTCGGCGCCGCCGGCCTGGGCCGCCGAGACGAGCTCCTCGATCGAGGAGGGTTCCGGGGTGTCGGTCAGCTCGTTGTTGGCGAACAGTGCGAGGGTCTCCACCGCGTAGGGCACGCCGTAGGTCTGGCCGTCATAGGTGATGGCGTCGACGCCGACCGGGGCGATGGTGTCCGCCACGTTCGAGGGCAGCTGCACCGGCGAGATCGCACCGTTCTGCACGAGGTTGCCGATCCAGTCATGGGCGCCCATGGTGACGTCCGGACCGTTGCCGGCCTGGTTGGCGGTGATGAAGTTCCCCTGCAGCTCGTCACCGGGGACGACCTCGACGACGACCTCGATGCGGTTCTCCTCGCCCCAGGCCTTGGCGGAGGGCTCCAGCGCGGGAGCCTTCTCCTCGTCAGCCCAGATGATCAGCTGGCCGGCCGAGGAGCCGCCGCCGGCGCCACCGCCGTCGGAGGCACCCCCGCCGCTGCCGCCGTCGGCGCCGCCCTCGGTGTCCGAACTGCCGCAGGCGGCGAGCAGGGTGGTGCCGGCGGCGAGGCCGCTGAGGGCGAGGAAGCTCTTTCGACGAATCTGCACGTCTTCTCCTTTGAATCGTGGAGCGGCCGCCTCCCGTGGCGGTGCTCGATGGCCCAACACTAGAACGGGAACCCCTTCGTGTGCAAGAATGTGCAAGAACTTGCAGGTATCGATTCGGCCACGGGCGACGACGCGCGCGGCATGGAAGGGGAGGGCATGGCGCGACTCATCGACATCGCCCGGACCGCCGGGGTCAGCGAGGCGACGGTCTCGCGCGTGCTCAACGGCAAGGCAGGGGTCAACGAGGCGACCCGCCAGGCCGTGCTGGATGTGGCCCGGCAACTCGGCCGGGATCTGGGCCCGGAGGCGACCGGCTCGGGGCCGCTGGTCGGCGTGCTCGTCCCGGACCTGGACAACCAGGTCTTCGCGGCCTGGGCGGAGCGCATCGAGGCCGAGCTCTTCGAGCGCGGTGCCACCGCCCTGGTGGCGATGCGAGCACGCACCGTGGAGCGGGAGCGAGAGTTCTTGCAGAGGTTCTTGCACTGTGGTGTGGACGCGATCATCGTCGTCTCCGGGCACCACGCCCAGCACCGCGGACCGGTGGACCACTACCGCGAGATCATTGCGGCCGCCACGCCGCTGGTGCTGATCAACGGGGTGCGGGAGGAGCTGGATGCCGCCTTCCTCTCCAGTGACGAGGAGCACGCGGTGCGGGCCGTGCTCACCCATCTGCAGGAGCTCGGGCACCAGCGGGTGGGGCTGGCCGTCGGCGACGAGCACACCTGGCCGGTGCGCGAGAAGCTGCGGGTCTTCGAGGCTGTCACGGCCGCCTGGGGCGAGCAGCCCCAGCCGGTCTCCTTCACCGACTTCTCCTACGCCGGCGGGTACGAGGCCGCGCGGGATCTCGTGGACCGCGGCGCCACGGCGATCCTCTGCGGCTCCGATGTGATGGCCGCCGGCGCCCTCGAGGGGGTGCGCTCACAGGGGCTCAGCGTCCCCCGCGACGTCTCCGTGGCCGGGTACGACGACGTCTTCTGGGCGTCGCTGACCAATCCGCCGCTGACCACTGTGCGTCAGGCCGTCGGCTCCATCGCACGCGCCGCCGTGCGCACCGCGCTCGGAGGCGGGGAGGACTCGCGCCGACCCGCGCGGACCGAGGTCGTGGTGCGGCCCCAGCTCATCGTGCGCGGCTCGACCGCGGCGGCGCCCGAGGAGGCCGCTAGCATGGTGTGATGACCGCACCGAACGACACCCGCACCAGCTACGACACCGCCCAGCAGCGCAGCGAGAAGATCTGGACCCAGATCGAGACCGATCCCTCAGGACTGCGCATGCTCACCGGCGACCGCCCCACCGGCGCCCTGCACATCGGCCACTACTTCGGCTCGCTGCGCAACCGCGTCCGCCTCCAGGATGCCGGGGTGGAGACGTGGCTGATCGTCGCGGACTATCAGGTGATCACCGACCGCGAGGTCATCGGGGACATCAAGGGGTCCGTGCGGGAGCTGCTGACCGACTACCTGGCCGTCGGCATCGACCCGGAGCGCTCGACGATCTTCACCCATTCCGCGGTGCCGGCGCTGAACCAGCTGATGCTGCCCTTCCTCTCGCTGGTGACTCAGCCCGAGCTCGAGCGCAACCCCACGGTGAAGACCGAGCTCACCGCGGCCGGGAAGTCCGCGATGGGTGGACTGCTGCTGACCTACCCCGTCCACCAGGCCGCGGACATCCTGTTCTGCCACGGCAACCTGGTCCCGGTGGGGCGGGACCAGCTGCCCCACATCGAGCAGACCCGCGTCATCGCCCGCCGCTTCAACGAGCGCTACGCCGGGGGAGAGGAGTACTTCCCCGAGCCCGATGCGCTGCTCTCCGAGGCCCCGACCATCCTGGGCCTGGACGGTGAGCACAAGATGAGCAAGTCCCGCGGCAACACCGTCATGCTGCGGATGGATGCCGACGAGACGCTGAAGAAGATCAAGAAGGCCAAGACCGACGCCGACCGCCGGATCACCTTCGATCCGGAGGGTCGGCCCGAGGTCGCCAACCTGCTGACCATCGCCTCGCAGGCCAGTGGGCAGGCCCCGGAGGAGATCGCCGAGGAGATCGGCGATCGCGGCGCGGGCACCCTGAAGCTCCACACGGCCGAGGTGCTCAACGATCACCTCGCGCCGATCCGGGCCCGGCGGGCGGAGCTCGAGCAGGATCCCGGCTACCTCTTCGAGGTGCTCCGCGCAGGCAACGAGAAGGCCGATGCCGAGGCCGAGGCCACGCTCGCGAAGGTCCGCGAGTTCATGGGGATGGTCTACTGAGTCGCTGACCAGGGGCGGCCGCTGACCGCGTGCGGTCGCGAGCAGCCCGGTCAGAAGCGGCTCGAGCTGCCCGCGCCCGAGAAGCCGGCGCTGGAGAATCCTGCCGTGCTGCCGCCTCCCGAGGAGGCCGGGTCCCGGTGGGACTCCAGTGCGGAATCCGAGGTGCTGTGCCACAGCGAGTACCACAGCACCGGGCTGAGGTGCCAGAAGTCATCGTTCCCGACATCCCCGCCCCGCGCGGACTCCCACCGATGTCGCCGCGCGCGCACCGAGCGGTACCCGCCGCCCTCGACGTCAGCGGAGGCCTCCCACAGCACCTCCGCCTCGTCCTCGTCCTCCGCTCTCCGGTCGATGCGCCGCGTCTGGAGCCCGCGCACCCCGGCGGAGAGCTCGCGGGTCAGGGTATCCAGCTGCTCCAGCGCGGACTCGGGGTCGATCTGATCGGCCTCGAGTCGTGCGGTGAGGTCGTCCATCTCCCGCTCCACGTCGCCGCAGAGCTCCTCGAGCTCCGCAGCGGCTCGCTGTTCCGGGTCCGACATGTCCTCCTGCTCCGCCAGCACCTCCGGGAGGCGCGAGATCGAGTCCCGCAGCGGCTCCAGCTCGCGCTCCCATGCCTGTCGCCAGTCGCCGATCCGGTGGAGGAGATCGGAGGCGGCGATGATCTCGTCGTCGGCATCGTCCAGGGAGCCGACGGTCCGCTCGAACTCGCGCGCGCTCTCACGCTGCTTCGAGGACAGGCCCCAGCTCCAGCGGCGCCGACCCGGTGCGGGCAGCTCGGCATCCAGACGCTCGGCCTCAGCGAGCTCCCGCCCGTATTCCTCATGGTCCGCCAGCACGGCCTGCCCGTAGGGGGAGGAGGCGGGCAGGGTGCGCGCGGCGGCGTCGGTGAGGGCACGCTTGGCCCGCACATCAGCGAGGCGCGGGAGGGACTGGTCGACCCGTCGACGGGCCGCTCGGCGCAGCCCGAGCAGGCTCAGCGCCGTGACGATCGCGGAGACCGGTGCGAGCAGGCCGATGATCAGGGCGCCGGGATGCTGCCACCAGGGGCGCAGCAGCAGATCCGCGTACTCCTCGGCGCCGGCCTGCAGCGCCGCGTGCCAGTCCCCGTTCTGGGCATCCTCCGTCATCGCCTCCTGCACCGCAGTGAATCCGCCGTCGTCGAGCTTCACGTCCTCACCTGCGTACGTGCCCAGGAAACGGTTCTCCGGGTCCAGGGCGAGGATGACTGTCCCCTCGGCGAAGTGCTGACCGTCCTCGGAGAGCAGCTCGGGCGCCGCAGTGCGCGCATGATCGAGCACGGAGTCGTTCAAGGCGGCGTCCTCGGAGACGTCGAACCCGTGTTCGGTGACGTCCAGGACCAGCGCCACCAGCTCGACCTCGGTGCGGAAGTCCACCACCGCCAGCTCCTGCTCGACCTGTGCGGCATCGACGGTCCCGGTGGTGTCCTGCACGGAGACCGTGCTGGGTGGCACGGCCAGGGCGGGCGCCGGCACCAGCGCGGAGGCCAGTGCTGCCACCAGCAGCAGGGCGAGCAGCGCGAGCAGTCCGGGTCGCGGCCCGCTCGTCGCCGAGGCGGAGCGATGCGGAGAATCGGGTGCGGGGAGAGACGGCATGGGGCGAGACTAGAGAACCGGCAGGGACGGGGACCCCGACATTCGTCGGCGAGTGCCCACGACGTCGGGCGAGCAGAGCCCTGCGGCGGGCAGGCAGATCCTGTGACATCCAGCATCTGCTCACCCCGCAAGGTTATGATCGAGCCAAGTCCACCTTTGAGTCCACGGCTGAGTCCACGGCTCCCGCAACGTCAAGGAGAAACATGCCCATCTATGAGAACGTCTCCGAACTGGTCGGTCGCACCCCGCTGGTCAAGCTCAACAACCTCGGTGACGAGGTCAAGGCGACAATCGTCGCCAAGCTCGAGTTCTACAACCCCGCCAGCTCCGTCAAGGACCGCATCGGCGTGGCCATGATCGACGCGGCCGAGGCATCCGGGCAGCTGCAGCCCGGCGGCACCATCGTCGAGGCCACCAGCGGCAACACCGGCATCGCCCTGGCGATGATCGGCGGCTCCCGCGGCTACAAGGTCGTCCTGACCATGCCCGAGTCGATGTCCAAGGAGCGGCGGATGCTGCTGCGCGCCTACGGCGCCGAGCTGATCCTCACCGAGGCGCCGAAGGGCATGAAGGGCGCGGTCGAGAAGGCCGAGGAGATCGCCGCCGAGACCGGCGCGGTCCAGGTCCGCCAGTTCGACAACCCCGCCAACGTGGACGTCCACCGCCGCACCACCGCCGAGGAGATCTGGAACGACACCGACGGCACCGTGGATGCCGTGGTCGCCGGCATCGGCACCGGCGGCACCATCAGCGGGGTCGGCCAGGTGCTCAAGGAGCGCAAGCCCGAGGTGAAGATCATCGCCGTCGAGCCCGAGGAGTCCGCGATCCTCACCGGCGGCGCCCCCGGGCCGCACAAGATCCAGGGCCTCGGCGCGAACTTCGTGCCCAGCATCCTGGACCGCGAGGTCTACGACGAGGTCGTCGACATCGACGCGGAGACCGCGATGGACCGGGCGCGCTCCGTGGCCCGCACCGAGGGCCTGCTGGTGGGCATCTCCTCCGGCGCGGCCATCGAGGCCGCGGTCCGCGTCGGATCCCGTGAGGAGTTCGCGGGCAGGACCATCGTCGTGGTGGTGCCGTCCTTCGGCGAGCGCTACCTCTCCACCCCGCTGTACGCCGAGTACGCGGACTGACGAGACGGCAGACACCCATGGCGATGAACCCGCTGGATCGGGTGATGGACGCCGTCGCGACGGCCCGGGAGGACCTCGCGGCGGCGCATCGTCGCGACCCCGCGGCCACCGACGACCTGGCGATCCTGCTGACCTCGCCGGGTATGCATGCGATCTGGACCCACCGGATCGCCCATCGCCTGTGGGCGCGCGGGGCGCGTCTGCCGGCACTGGTCCTCGCCCAGGGCGCCCGGTCGATCACCGGGGTGGAGATCCACCCCGGGGCCACGATCGGGCGACGCTTCTTCATCGACCACGGCATGGGCGTGGTGGTGGGAGAGACGGCTGAGGTCGGCGACGACGTCATGCTCTATCACGGCGTCACCCTCGGCGGGCGCTCCATGGAGCGCGTCAAGCGCCACCCCACGGTCGGGGACGGGGTGACCATCGGCGCCGGGGCACGGGTGCTCGGACCGGTCATCCTCGGCGAGGGCGCGCAGGTCGGCGCCAACGCCGTGGTGGTCAAGGATGTGCCGGCCCAGGCCACCGCCGTCGGGATCCCGGCCACCGTGCGGGCCGGCGGCGCGCATCCCGAGGAGCAGATGGATCCCGCGATCTGGATCTGACGTGCTCGGGGACCGAGCGACGCCGGAACCGAACCCTCCGGGACAGCTCCGTCAGCCGAGGAAGGGGTCCAGGAACGAGGTGCCGCCCACGTGATGGAGCCGGCGCTCCCAGTCCGGCAGCACCTCATGGGCGTCCTCGGCGATGACGTGGTCGAACAGCGCGCTCGAGCCGACCGGCGGAGCGATGTCGATCAGCACCGTCGTGGCGCCGTGGGATGCCGCCAGCGGTGCCAGCTGAGCCGAGGGGAAGACCACCCCGCTGGTGCCGACGGCCACGAACAGATCCGCCCGCTGCGCCCGCCGCATCGCGAGCTCGAGGGCGTCCTGCGGGAGCTGCTCGTCGAAGAGCACGACATCGGGTCGGGTCGGCGCACCGCAGCGCGGGCAGGTGCTGGGCACCCCGTGGTCCTCGGGGTGCGGCCCGCCTCCCGGATCGAGCACCGCCGTCCAGCTGCAGCGTGCCTCGAGGCAGACCGCCCGCAGGGCACTGCCGTGCAGCTCGGCGACCATCTCACTGCCGGCGGCCTGGTGCAGGCCGTCGATGTTCTGCGTGATCACCGATGCTCCCAGGCGCGCGATCGCCCGATGGCCCGGGGTCGGACCGTGATCGCGGGCGGTCCGCGCCATCCTGCCCCACACCCGCCACAGCTGGGGCAGGGAGCCGGGGAGCAGATCGGCATGCATCGCCTCCTCGGTCTCGGGCTCCAGCGCCCACAGCCCGTCCGGGCCCCGGAAGGTGCCCAGACCGGTGCGTGCGCTGATCCCCGAGCCGGTGAGGAAGACGATCTGCCGGTGCGTCGGCCCCGGGGTGAAGCGGTCGCCCGCGCTCACCACTCCTCGTGCTCGCGGGAGTCCCAGGCGGTCTCCTCGCCCAGATCGAGGGAGGCCAGCAGGGTCCGGTCCTCGTCGTCGAGGTGGATGGCGTCGAGGCTCGCGTTGTCGCGCTGGCGCTGGGGGTTCTGAGACTTCGGGATCACCACGATGTCCTGGTCGATCGCCCAGCGCAGCGAGACCTGCGAGGGGGCGACGCCGTGCTTGCGCGCGATGCGCTGGAGCGCGAACTGATCGGAGAGACCTTCGCGCCCGCCCAGCGGCCCCCAGGCCTGGGTGACGATGCCGTGCTCGCGGTGGAAGGCGACGGCTTCGCCCCGGGGCAGGGCGGGGGAGAGCTGGATCTGGTTCACCTCAGGGGTCACGCCGGTGGCGTCGACCAGCTCCTGCAGCTGCTCCGGCCGGAAGTTCGAGACCCCGATGTGCAGTGCCAGACCCTCCTCCTTGAGGTCGATCAGGGTGCGCCAGGTCTCCAGGGCGAGGCCCCGGGACGGGTTCGGCCAGTGGATGAGCACCAGTGCGGCCCGCTCCAGACCGAGCCGGCGCAGCGAGCCGAGGTACCCCTCACGGGTGGCTTCGCGGCCCTGGTCGCCACCGGCGATCTTCGTGGTCACCAGCGCCTGGTCGGGGTCCACCCCGCTGTCACGCAGACCCTGGCCCACGGCGGCCTCGTTGCCGTACTGGGCCGCGGAATCGATGAGCCGGTAGCCGGCGCGCAGGGCCTCGGCGATCGCGCGGGCACCCTCGACGCCCTTCATGCTCGAGGTGCCGAAACCGATCAGCGGGAAGTCGGTGCCATCGGCGAGCGTGGTGGTGGGGATGGACAGCGCGGTGGCAGTCACGGGTTCCTCCTGGGGCAGGGCGGGTGCGGACCCCACCAGCGTATCCATGGCGTGGGACGGCGTGCACGAGCGGAGCCGCCGATTCCGGTCCGAGCGCCCTCGATGCTCTGTTAGCGTGCACGCTGTCTCGAGAACGAAGGAGTTCATATGACAGCGGCAGCGCAGCACCCGGTCGGGGTGTATGACGAGATCTCCAGGCTGCGGCGGGTGATCGTCCATGGGCCGGGTCCCGAGCTGGAGCGGCTCACCCCTGACTCCCGGGAGGAGCTGCTGTTCGACGAGGTGCTCTGGCGCGACCGCGCCGAGGCGCAGCATCGGCAGTTCACCTCCCTGCTGCGCGGTGAGGGTGTCGAGGTGCTCCAGCTGCGGAGCCTGCTCGCCGACCTGCTGGAGGACCCCCCGCTGCGCGAGCAGCTGCTGCATCGCGCCCTGGACCCGGCGACCCTCGGGGACATCGCCGTGCAGGACCTGCACGGCGCGCTCGCGGACCTGCCGCCCGCGCAGCTGGTGGAGGTGCTCATCGGAGGCATCACCGTCGGTGAGCTGCGCGCCCTGGGCGTGAGCCCACGCTCGATCGCCCTGCACCGGGTGGGGGAGGAGCACCTGGTCCTGGCCCCCCTGCCCAACCACCTGTTCACCCGGGACCCCTCGGCCTGGATCGGGGACGTGGTCTCAGTCAGCGCCATGCGCCGCCCCGCCAGGCGCCGCGAGAGCCTGCACCTGGAGATGATCTACCGCCACCATCCGCAGTTCGCCGGCGCCGCCGCGCCGCGACGCATCGTGGGCCGGGACGGCGCCGGCGCCGCGACGGTCGAGGGCGGCGACGTGATGATGCTGTCCCCGCGCGTGGTCGCGGTCGGCATGTCCGAGCGCACCAGCGCTGTCGGCGTCGAACGATTGGCCGCTGATCTGCTCGCGGACGGCTCCGTGGAGCGGGTGGTGGCGATCGCGCTGCCGCACCGCCGCTCGATGATGCACCTGGATACCGTCACCACCGTCGTCGACCAGGAGTCGATGCTGCGGTTCGGGCCGCTGGAGTCGTTGGAGACCTTCGAGATCGAGCGTCCCGGGGAGCGGCTGGTCTCGCGGGCCCGTCCGGCCGATGAGATGGACCAGGTCCTGGCCCGCGGACTCGGGGTCGAGGCACTGCGTGTGCTCACCCCGCCGCTGGACGCCTACGCCGCGGCCCGCGAGCAATGGGACGACGGCTGCAATGTGCTCGCCCTGGAGCCCGGGAAGGTGGTCGCCTATGAGCGAGCCGCCGCCACCAACGAATACCTGCGCGCCCAGGGAGTCGAGGTGCTCGAGTTCGCCGGTGACGAGCTGGGACGTGGCCGCGGCGGCCCCCGCTGCATGAGCTGCCCCGTCGCGCGCGGCTGAGAGCCGCGGCGGCCCGGCGCTGACACGTCAGTGCGAGGTCGCCTGCGCAGTGCCTTCTGCGCAGTGCCATCTGCGCCGTGCCTTCTGCGCAGGGCCTTCTGCGCCGTGCCCTCAGCGCCGGGTCGGGGGCGGCGGATCGGCCGCGGTCTGCAGCGCCTGAGCGTACTCCGGCAGGGGCTCGTGCAGAGCGCGCTCCAGCAGCAGCTGCTGGGCACCGAACTCCTCGAGCCCCTTGCGCACGCTGAAGCCGAGCTTGCGCAGCAGGGCCACGCTGCGCTTGTTGCGGGTCTGGCTGATGGCGATCACGTGCTCGTCCTCGAGCGCATCGCGGGCCCAGCTCAGCAGGGCGATGCACGATTCCGCCGCGTACCCCTTGCCGGTCCACTCCGGCAGCAGCGCGTAGGAGAGCTCGAGCTCTCCACGGTCGTAGCCGAGGGAGATCGAGCCGATCATGGTGTCGTCCTCGCCGAGGGCGAGCATCCAGCGCCCCCAGGTCAGGCCCAGCGGCGAGAGCTCCAGCGCCTGGCGGGACGCGTAGTCCACGGCGCCGCCGAGGTACTCACGGGTCACGGGATCGGTCATCAGCCGGATGAGCGATCCCCGATCGCCGTCGCCCGGCGGCCGGATCACCAGCCGCGGGCTGTGGATCCGTACCGGCCACTCAGTGGTGCCTTCCTTCGTCACGCCTCCCACGGTACTAGGTACTCGGGCCCGAACCGCCGGCATGTCGGGCAGTCGGGGCGCGACGGCACCGGTGCGCGCTCCGGTGCGGGCCGTGTCCGTGCCTCCGGGCGGCGGAGACCGCGCACGGACGGTATGGTGAGCCTGCGACACAGCGAGGTGGCGCACAGGTCGTCGCGACTCCGTGCTGTGCGATGCAGAGGCTGGCCGGCGACCGCCTTCGGACGAGTTAGGAGCACCATGGCCGATCAGGACCTGCGCAGCACCGCCCTCGAGGCGGTCCACGAATCGCTCGGTGCGACGTTCACCGACTTCGCCGGCTGGCGCATGCCCGTCCGGTACGACTCCGATCTCGCGGAGCACCGCGCCGTGCGCGAGAGCGCCGGCCTCTTCGACCTCAGCCACATGGGAGAGATCCATCTGCGCGGCCCGCAGGCCGGTGCCGCCCTCGACCACGCCCTGGCCGGCAAGCTCTCGGCGATGTCCGTGGGGCGCGCGAAGTACTCGCTGCTGCTCACCGAGGACGGCGGCGTGATCGATGACGTGATCACCTACCGCCTGTCCGAGGAGCACTTCCTCGTGGTCGCCAATGCGTCCAACGCCGAGGTCGATGCCGCCGAGCTCAGCGCCCGCGCGCAGGGCTTCGACGTCGAGGTCGACGATGCCTCCGCGCGCACCTCGCTGATCGCCGTGCAGGGTCCGGCGAGCGAGCAGATCCTGGTGGACGCACTGCTGAGCGCAGACGGCGAGGGCAGTGGAGTCGACGGCTTGACCGCCCAGGACCTCACCGAGATGAAGAACTACCGCTTCGCGGAGAGCACCTACCGGGGCGAGCCGATGCTGATCGCCCGCACCGGCTACACCGGTGAGGACGGCTTCGAGCTGTATGTCCCCGACGAGCTCGCCGTCCCGCTGTGGGAGCAGCTGACCGTCGCCGGCAGCGACCGCCTCGTCCTGTGCGGCCTCGCCTGCCGCGACACCCTGCGCCTCGAGGCCGGGATGCCGCTGTACGGCAACGAGCTGGGTCGTGACCTGTACCCGGCCCAGTCGGGCATGGGGCGCGTGGTCGCGCTGACGTCCAAGGGCGACTTCGTCGGCCGCGCCGGCGTCGAGGCCGCGGACCTGTCCGATCGGCCGGTCCTGGTGGGCCTGGTCGCCGACGGCCGCCGTGCGGCGCGCGCCGGCGCCCAGGTGCGCGACGCCGACGGGCGCGAGGTCGGGGCGATCACCTCCGGTGTCCTGTCCCCGACGCTCGGCCACCCCATCGCCATGGGCTTCGTCGCCGCAGGCGTCTCCGAGCCCGGCACCGAGCTGGTCGCCGACGTGCGCGGCAAGGACCTCCCCGTCCGCGTCGTGAAACTGCCGTTCTACTCCCGCAGCTGACGCATCTCCCGAATGATCCCCTGAGTTCCCCGAAATCTCCCGTCCCCAGGAAGGACCTTTCCCAATGTCTGCAGAACTCCTCTACAGCAAGGACCACGAGTGGGTCCGCGTCGAGTCCGACGGCGCCGCCGTCGTCGGCGTGACCGACTTCGCGGCCGAGCAGCTCGGCGACGTCGTCTACGTGGACCTGCCCGAGGTCGATGACGAGATCAGCGCCGGCACCGAGATGGGCGAGATCGAGTCCACCAAGTCGGTCTCCGATCTCTTCTCCCCGCTCACCGGCACCGTCACCGAGATCAACCAGGCCGTCGTGGACTCCCCGGAGCTGGTCAACTCCTCGCCCTTCGAGGAGGGATGGCTGGTCAAGGTCAGCTACGACGCGCTGCCCGAGGACCTGATGAACGCCGCGGACTACACCGCCTTCACGCAGTCCTGACCGCTGCAGGGGCGGTCGCCGACGGTGCTCGCCTCCGCCGGTGCCGCGCGCTGTCGCGCGGCCGCCACCGACCACCAGCCGCACGCAACTCCCAGGGGCGCCTCTCCATGACCGCATCGTCTGCGCACGCTCACGATTCCTTCGTCCGCCGCCATGTCGGCACTGATCCTGACGCGCAGCGTCACATGCTCGACGTCCTGGGCTACGAGTCCGTGGACGAGATGCTGACGGCCGCCGTGCCCAGCACCATCCTGCTGGACCAGGGCGAAGGAGCCCGGAGCCTCGAATCCGTGGTCCCGGGCGGCATCTCCGAGCCCGCTGCGCTCGAGGAGCTGCAGACACTCGCCGACCGCAACACGGTGCGCCGCTCGCTGATCGGCCTGGGCTACCACGGCACCCACACCCCCGCGGTGATCCAGCGCAACGTGCTGGAGAATCCCGCGTGGTACACCGCCTACACGCCGTACCAGCCGGAGATCTCGCAGGGTCGGCTCGAGGCGCTGCTGACCTTCCAGACCATGATCTGCGACCTCACCGGGATGGACATCTCCAATGCCTCCACCCTCGACGAGGCCACCTCTGCCGCCGAGGCGATGCTGCTCGCGCGCCGCAGCGTCAAGCGCAACGGCAATGTCTTCCTGGTCGATGCCGACACCCTCCCCGCCACCAAGGCGGTGCTGCAGGGCCGTGCGGACGGACTCGGCATCGAGCTGCGCGAGGTCGACTTCGCCGTCGAGGGCGCTCCCGAGGGCGATTACTTCGGCGCGCTGATCCAGTACCCCGGCGCGTCCGGACGGGTCTGGGATCCCCGTGACGTCATCGCCGGGATCACGTCCACCAAGGCCCTCGCGATCGTCTCCGCGGACCTGCTGGCCCTGACCATGCTCGCCTCGCCCGGCTCCCTCGGCGCGGACGTCACCGTCGGCACCTCGCAGCGCTTCGGCATCCCGCTGGGCTTCGGCGGCCCGCACGCCGGCTTCGTCGCCGTGCGCAAGGGCCTGGAGCGCCAGCTGCCCGGCCGTCTGGTGGGCGTCTCCAAGGACGTCGACGGGAACCCCGCCTACCGCCTGTCCCTGCAGACTCGCGAGCAGCACATCCGCCGCGAGAAGGCCACCAGCGCGATCACCACCGCGCAGGTGCTGCTGGCCGTGATGGCAGCGATGTACGCCGTCTACCACGGCCCCGAGGGCCTGACCCGGATCGGCCGCACCGTCGCCGATCGCACCGCCGCGCTCGCCGATCTGCTGCGTCGCAGCGGATTCGAGCTGGTGGGAGACAGCTTCTTCGACACCCTCGAGGTGCGGGCCACCGGTTCTGCGGGAGCGATCGCGAACTCCCTGAAGGACGCCGGATTCCTCGTGCACACCGTGGGCGATGACCTGGTGCACCTCTCGCTGGACGAGACCATCACCACCGGGGACCTCGAGCAGGTCGCCGCCGCCTTCGCCCCCCACGCCCCGACCCCCGGCCAGGAGCTGGCTGAGGTCGATTCGGGCAGCGGCTGGGGCTCCCTGGTGCGCGAGGACCCCTTCCTCCAGCACCCGGTGTTCTCCTCCTTCCGCTCCGAGACCGCGATGATGCGCTACCTGCGCCGCCTCGCCGATCGCGACTTCGCGCTGGACCGCGGGATGATCCCGCTGGGCTCGTGCACCATGAAGCTCAACTCCGCCACCGAGATGGCCGGCATCACCTGGGCGGGCTTCAACGCCGTGCACCCCTTCGCGCCCCGCGAGGACGTGACCGGCTATCTCGAGATGATCACCCAGCTGGAGTCCTGGCTGGCGGACCTCACCGGCTACGACACCGTCTCCCTGCAGCCCAACGCCGGTTCCCAGGGCGAGTTCGCGGGCCTGCTCGCGATCCGCGCGTACCACGCCTCCCGGGGGGAGGACGGCCGCGAGATCTGCCTGGTGCCCAGCTCCGCCCACGGCACCAACGCCGCCTCGGCCGTGATCGCCGGACTGCGAGTGGTGGTGGTCGCCTCCGACGCCCGCGGCAACATCGACCTCGACGACCTGAAGCAGAAGATCAAGGACCACGGCGACGAGCTCGCCGCGCTCATGATCACCTACCCCTCCACGCACGGCGTGTACGAGGAGGAGGTGCGCACCGTCTGCCAGCTGGTCCACGACGCCGGCGGCCAGGTGTACGTCGACGGTGCGAACCTCAATGCCCTGCTGCAGGTGGCCCGGCCCGGGGAGTTCGGTGGCGATGTCTCCCACCTGAACCTGCACAAGACGTTCTGCATCCCCCACGGCGGCGGCGGTCCGGGCGTCGGCCCGGTGGCGGCGAAGGCGCACCTGGCACCCTTCCTGCCCGGGCACCCGGAGACACAGCAGGAGGAGCACCCGGTGATCGGCCAGGGCGACCGTCCCCACGGCGGACCGCCGGTCTCACAGGCACCCTACGGCTCCGCATCGATCCTGCCGATCACCTGGACCTACATCCGCCTGATGGGTCCGGACGGGCTGCGACAGGCGACCGGCGCCGCGGTCCTGGCCGCGAACTACATGGCCCGCCGGCTCTCGGAGTCCTTCGAGATCCTCTACACGGGGGAGAACGACCTGGTCGCCCACGAGTGCATCGTGGACCTGCGTCCCCTCACCGATCGCACCGGGATCACCGTGGATGACGTCGCCAAGCGGCTGATCGACTACGGCTTCCATGCCCCGACCATGTCCTTCCCGGTGGCGGGCACGCTGATGGTGGAGCCGACGGAGTCCGAGGATCTCGCCGAGATCGACCGCTTCGTCGACGCGATGCTGATGATCGCCAAGGAGGCCGAGGAGGTCGCGGCCGGCACCTGGCCTGCGGACGACAACCCGCTGGTCAACTCGCCGCACACCGCCGCCTCGATCGCCACGGGGGAGTGGACCCACCCCTATTCCCGCGAGGTCGCCGTCTACCCCGGCAGCTGGACCGCGCTGGAGGACGACTCCGTCCACGACAGCGCTCAGATGCGGATCCAGTCGAAGTACTGGCCGCCGGTGCGCCGCGTCGAGCAGGCCTTCGGCGATCGCAACCTGGTGCCCACCTGGCCGCGTGACTGAGACCCCGCCCGCGTGAACGGCTGTGACGTCCCGGTTTCCGACCGGGGCGTCACTGCTCGTACGCTCGGGCCATGACCGAGATCCTCACCACGCACGCCGGTTCCCTCCCGCGCAGCCCCGCACTGATCGCCGCCAACGCCGCCCGCCCGGTCGGCGAGGACGGCCTGACGCCCGCTCCGACCGACGAGTTCCGCGAGGTGCTCGCCCGCGCCGTGGTCGAGGTGGTCCAGAAGCAGCGCGAGATCGGCATCTCCCTGCCGAACGACGGCGAGTACGGACACCTGATGGGCTCGGCCGTGAACTACGGCGCCTGGTGGTCGTACATCTTCGACCGGGTCAGCGGCCTCGAGCTCACCGGCAGCGACCACTTCTCCGCCGACCCGGTGCGCTCCGCTCCCGGGGACGTGCGCCTGACCACCTTCCCCGACCGCCGTGACTGGACGACCTTCGCCGAGGCCTACCAGGACCCGACCTCCGGGATCACCGTCGGCGCCCAGACCACCTTCCCGGCCGCGACCGGCCCGGTCGCCTATTCCGAGACCGGCCGGGAGCTGGTCGCCCAGGACATCGCCAATGCGCAGGCGGCCTTCGACGCCGCCGGCTACGAGCACGGCTTCCTCAACTCGCTCTCGCCCGGCTCGGGCAGCCGCATCGTCGATGCCCACTACGGCGACGTCGACTCCTTCCTCGATGCCTGGGTCGAGGTGATGCGCCCGGAGTACGAGGCGATCGCCGCGGCCGGCCTCACCGTGCAGGTCGATGACCCCTCGATCGCCGAGAACTGGGATCAGATCAATCCCGAGCCCAGCGTCGAGGACTACCTCGCCTTCACCCGCAAGCGCGTCGACGCCGTCAATCGCGCCCTGGTGAACGTGCCCACCGAGCAGACCCGCTTCCATCTCTGCTGGGGCTCCTGGCACGGACCGCACACCACGGACATCGAGTTCCGCCACCTCGCTCCGCTGCTGCTGGAGATCGACGCGAGGTACTACAGCTTCGAGGCCGCGAACGTGCGCCACGAGCACGAGTGGACCGTGTGGGAGCAGCTCACCCTGCTCGAGGACAAGGTGCTGGTGCCCGGCATCGTCTCCCACGCCACGAATGTCGTCGAGCACCCGGAGCTGGTCGCTCAGCGCCTGGAGCGCTTCGCCCGCCTGGTGGGCCCCGAGCGCGTGATCGGCTCGACCGACTGCGGCCTCGGCGGGCGGATCCATCCGCAGATCGCCTGGGCGAAGCTCGAGTCCCTGGCCGCCGGCGCACGGATCGCCTCGCAGCGCTTCTGACCGGGGAGGCCTCTGACAGGGGGCGGAGCACGGTGGAGGGTTCGGCGGTGAAGAGTTCACCTGCTTGTCATGCAGACGTGGCGTGGAGGACCACCGGGCGGAGCATCATCGGGAGCGTGAGGATTCTCTTCGTCTCCGAATCGTTCCTACCGCACATGAACGGGGTCACGGGCTCCGTGCTCCGCGTCGCCGACCACTTCGCCGCTACGGGCGACGACCTCGGCATCATCGCCCCTGCCTGGCCGGGTGCGGACAAGCACCTGCGCACCTCCTGCGGCCGACGTGTGAGGGTCCACCGCGTCGCCTCCGCCCCCATGCCCGGCTATTCCGAGGTGCGCATCGCCACCACCAGCGCTTCCGCGCTGCGTCGGCGCATCGAGGAGTTCCAGCCCGATGTCATCCACCTCGCCTCCCCGATGATCCTCGGCGGCCGCGCCGCGGTCGCGGCGCAGAAGGCCGGTGTGCCCACGGTCGCCGTCTACCAGACCGACATCCCTGGGTACACGGCGCGCTACGGCATGCCGTTCCTGGAGAACGCCACCTGGCAGCTGCTCCGGGACGCCCACAACCGGGCGACCGTGAACCTCGCCCCCTCCAACGCGACCCGCGACCAGATGCTCGGTCACGGCATCGAGCGGGTGGACCTGTGGCGGCGCGGCGTGGACACCTCGCTGTTCTCCCCGGCGCTGCGCAGCGAGAGGCTGCGCGCCGCCTACGCGCGGCCCGAGGAGAAGCTGGTGGTCTATGTGGGCCGCCTCGCCGCTGAGAAGCAGGTCATGGACCTCAAGGTCATCCACGACATGCCCGGGGTGCGCCTGCTGATCGTGGGCGACGGACCGGAGAAGGAGACGCTGCAGCGGCTGATGCCCCGCGCGCACTTCGCCGGATTCCGCACCGGCACCGATCTGGCCGCCCACCTCGCCAGCGCCGATCTGTTCATCCACCCCGGCGAGCTGGAGACCTTCGGCCAGACCCTCCAGGAGGCCATGGCCTCGGGCCTGCCGGTGATCGCGCCGCGACGCGGGGGACCGGTGGACCTGGTCGCCCCCAGCCGCACCGGCTGGCTCTACACCCCCGGCATGCTCGACGAGCTGCGGGACCGCGCGAGCGACCTGCTGTTCGACGACGCGAAGCGGCGGGCCTTCGGCCGCGCGGCCGAGGACTCCGTGCGCAAGCGCACCTGGCCGGTCCTCGCCGAGCAGCTGCGCGGCTACTACCTGCAGGCGATCGAGCAGCACGGACGCGTCGGCGCGCTCCTG